>RGCW01000001.1 GCA_009919005.1 Candidatus Aquidulcis sp.
GGCATCGTGCACGATGCCAGGAACCCGAGACTTCGATTCTGATCGAACTGGGAGCACATACCGACCATTGCGCATTGTCACGATCGGCTCCTGGAGATACGGGCTATACGCCTTGGTATGTGCCAACGTCTCAAGTCGATTGCGGAGACGTTCAAGGCTGGTGCGATGGAGCGCACGAAGTCCACCAAGAATCGGCGAAGCAGCGTCTAGGATCGTTCCATCAGGTGCAATCGCGCGATCAATCACGCTACGAAGAGGGCGCAGCGGATCCAGAGAGTCGCCAAGGTTCTTCAATGCCGCCTGCGCGCTGGCGAGTTCGCCCTGTAGGCGTTCAACGACCCGAAGCGTCTCACTGATCGCGAATAACGCTGATCCGTCGATGGTGCCCCCCTTCTCGCCTCGTTCCGCCGCGGGCAGCAGGTCGCTCGCACCGCCTATGTGGGGGTCTACGCCATCGCGCCGAAGTGCGGCAAGGTCACTCCCCAACGCGCGGAGGGTTGGCAGCGTCCCCCCGCTCGCCGTCGGTCGCAGCGCAGTAGCGAGTTCGCGCGATGGTGCAAATGCACACCCAGCGCTAAGGATCTCCAGAACCTCTGGCCACTCAACCCGTAGCAGGGAGCGTTCGTCGTACCGCTCCGCCCCCTCAGGGATCACGGGCGCAGAAGAGCGCGAAGGCCTTCCGGGAGGAGCCCCCCCACGAGCGTGTCCGCAATGGGGTACGTCAACCCGCGAATCACCTCCGACGACTGCGCTGAGGAGATGGCCGTGATCACGCTCTGGAAGGGTTCTGGCAGCGAAAGGCCAGAACCTACGGTGGCGTCGCAAAGGAAGAGAATCGCGGTGAGAATGGCCACCCACTGCACCACACCGAAGATCGCCCCAAGTGCCGTATCTAGGGGACCGAGATGAAGGGCACGCAGGGTTGCCTGCAAAAGTCGCCCAAGCAGATACGAGACCACCGCGAGAACGAGCCATGCCCCACCAATGAAGATTCCGACCGCGACGACGCGAGAGTCAAGGCTCGGAACTAGCTGGGCGATGAGTTGGGTGAACACCCCTTGGCCTTGAGCACTGATATAGAGACCGGCTACTAGTGCAGCGAACGATACGGCACTGCGCGCCGCACCAGTTCGGCCACCACTCCACGCAGCAATGACAAGCAGTACGACTACGACCAGATCGACCAGAATGGTTGCGTTCATTGTTCCTCAGCGCCGCGAACGCGGGCGCCCGTCGCACGACCAACGGCGCCCTCAAAGTGAGTGAGTTCAGCAACGATTGAGTCATCGTCCGATCCGGGGGCGGTTGGCTGGAAGGTAAAGCGAAGGCCCGCCGATCGCTCGCCCGCCGCGAGAGGCGGGCCAACAAACAGATCAAAAAGTTCAACTGCCGTCGCGGTGGTTACCGTATCTCGTGCGATCCGCATCACCTCACCGACCGTCGTGCTCGCAGGAAGCAGGAGTGCCACATCACGCATCACGGGCGGCGTTGTCGGCGGGAGCGCCACGGACTCAACGCTCAGTTTGCCTGCTCGCAGCCCTCGGATGGCAAGCTCAGCGATCAAAATCCGTGGTTCATCTCTCCAGAGGTTTGACCCAGGATGAAGTTCCCCTACCAACCCGCCAACGTGGTTACCTACGATCGTTGCGCTCAGTCCTGGGTGAAGGAGTTGAGATTCAACTGGCGCTCCATATCCTGGGCGCTCGCCAACAAGGTGAGCAAGGTGGGCAATGATCCGCTTCACCTCATCGAGGCTCCACCTCGTCGCCCGAACTCCCGCGGAGCCTGCCTCACGCTCTCCCCACACGGCGATGGCAAGTCGTGTCCACTCGGCAGCAGTTCCCTTGGTCATGCCGTATCCACGTCCAATCTCGAAGATCGCTCCCGTGGTTGCGCCATACCGAAGGTTGACATCTACGCGATCGAGCAGACTTGGAAGGAGCGACTGTCGGAGTCGGTCATGATCTGCAGAGAGCGGATTTGAGAGCAGGATTATGGAGCCCTCCGCGCTGCCCTCGCTAGCCGCCAACGAGCTTGGAATGAGATTGGCCGGCTCGCTCCAGAGCTGCGAGCGCTCTGCCGAGATCAGTGCGTGGGTGACGACCTCATGGAATCCCTGGTCGGCGAGAAGGCGTCGGACTCGATCACGCAGTTGGGTTGGACGTGGTCGGTAGGATGGAAGGTCGGCACTTGGCAGCGTCGGGGCGATACGGTCATAGCCGTACAGGCGCGCAACCTCTTCGGCAACGTCCGCCTCAATCTGGATATCGCTTCGCCAGGTCGGAACCTGCACGGCGCGCACTTCCTCGTTCGATACCGCGACGGCGTGCCCTGGTGTAACAGCGACCGAGACTTTTTTGGGGGCGGCAGCTTCCGCCATACCAACCGTACCGAGGAGTGCGACCTGTTCATCGTCCGGCAGGTTGATGCCGAGCAGCGAGCGAACGCGCGAGGGACGGAACGAGAGCGTGGATGCAGAACTTGCATCTGATCCGTGAACAAGGCGACCAGAACGCGCCACTCCCCCAGCCCACAGCTCAAGAAGTGCCGCGACCTGATCGGCGCCGAGGGTGGCCAGTCGTCGCTCCTGTCCGCGCTCGAACCGGTGCGAGGCCTCAGAGCGCAGGGCGTGTCGTTGCGCAGTGCGGCGCACCGAGGTTGGGGCAAAGATCGCGCTTTCAATGATGACGCTGGTCGTGGCAGTAGAAACCTCACTTGATGCGCCACCCATGACTCCAGCCAGGGCAAGCGCGGAGCGCTCATCGGCGACCACGAGATCGCTGGCGTCGAGGGCGCGGTCCTCATGGTCAAGTGTCTCCAGTCGCTCCCCTGCCGAGGCCCGCCTAATGTGCACCGTAGAGCCCACCCTTGAGCGATCGAACGCATGGGTCGGCTTACCAATCTCAAGCATGATGTAGTTCGTAGCATCAACCACATTAGAGATGGATCGAAGCCCCGCAGCCTTCAACCGCATCTGCACACGATCAGGGGATGCGCCAACGCGAACGTTGTCAACAACGCGGAGCACTACATGCGGCGCAAGGGCCACATCAGCCACCTGGAGCGAAAGGCCAGCGGCGATTGGCTCTGGGCTCTCCGACAGTGGCCGAGTCGCATAGGTTACGGGCGCTCCCGTGATCGCACTCACCTCACGAGCGAGACCCAAGATGGAGAGTAAGTCACCACGATTCGGCTTCACGTCAACGTCAATGACGTCGTCGCCGATGAGGTCAACAATTGGCGCTCCGAGGGCTGCGGACGGATCCAAGATCAGAATCCCGTCACCGTCGTCTGTCGCACCAAGTTCTTGCCCTGAGCAGAGCATCCCTTCCGAGGCGATGCCCATCTTCTCGGCTCGCTCGATCCGACGACCGTCAGGCATCTCTGCGCCGACGAGGGCAACTGGGACACGCTGGCCCGCCGCGATGTTCTTTGCTCCGCACACGATATTCAAGATCGGACCATCGCCGATTCGTACTTTTGTCAGCTGGAGTCGGTCTGCCTTTGGATGAGGTCCAACCTCAAGGATCTCTCCCACGACTATGTTGTTCCAGTTTGCACCCCAGCGCTCAACGCCACGAACCTCGAGGCCGCGCAGAGTGAGCGCATCTGCTAGCTGCTCAGGGCTGAGCTGCACATCGGTGAACTCGCGGAGCCAAGCGAGCGGGACTCTCATCGGAAACCTGACAAGAACCGAATGTCGTTCTCAAGGAAGGCACGAAGGTCTGGAATGTTGTGTCGCAACATGGCAATGCGCTCGACGCCCAGGCCAAAGGCGAATCCTTGATGCGTCTCTGGATCAATCCCACCATTTTCGAGCACAACTGGGTGAACCATGCCAGCCCCGAGGATCGTCATCCAGCCATCCTTGCTTCCCGGCCATGAAACATCGACCGCAACCGACGGCTCGGTAAACGGATAGTAGCCGGGCCGAAACCGCGTTTGTGTGGCTGGGCCAAAGAGCCCACGCGCTAACTCATTGAGAATCCCTTTGAGATCCGAGAGTGAGGCACTTCGGTCAACAAGGAGACCCTCTACCTGATGGAACTCAAATCCATGGCTTGCATCAACCGCTTCATATCGAAAGCATCGCCCCGGAAGAATCACCCGAATCGGCGGTCCGCCCGCCTGCATCGTGCGAATTTGACCAGGCGAGGTGTGCGTTCGAAGCAGACGGCCGGGCTCTTTCAGATACAGGGTGTCCCAAAGATCCCGCGACGGATGATCTTCAGGAATATTCAATAGTTGGAAGTTGGTGACGTCGTCTTCAATCTCCTGACCCTCCGCCACGACAAATCCAAACGCAGCCATGATCTCCGTAATGGCTGCGATCGTCTCAGGAATGGGATGCAGCGATCCGACGCTCGGCGCTGGCCCAGGCGTCGTGGCATCGGAGCGCTCCCGTTCAATCTGATCGCGGAGTTCGTCGGCCTTGATCGTTTCCCGACGCGCCGAGACTAATGCGTCGATTGCCGCGCGGACCTCGTTCGCGATCACCCCAATCTTTGGGCGATCTTCTGCTGGGAGGTCTCCGATACCGCGCAAGATCTCGGTGATCGCGCCGCGCTTGCCAAGGAGCGATGAGCCAAGGTCGTCGAGTTCAGCAGATGCGGTGACCGCTGAGACATGCGTTTCTGCCGACGCCTGCAGGGTACGAAGCTGTTTCTCCAGCGCCGCGAGGTCCACGGCCGCGGACCGAGAGTGCTACGCGCGCTTCGCTGCGACCGCGACCGCCGTGAATGCCGCGGCATCGCGAACAGCGAGGTCGGCCAAGATCTTGCGGTCAATCGCAATATTGTTGCGCTTGAGTCCGGCAATGAACTGGGAGTATGAGACGCCATTGAGGCGCGCCGCTGCATTCACTCGGTGAATCCAGAGTTCTCGCATCTGCCGCTTGCGCTGTTGGCGATCGCGCGTCGCGTATGCGAGGGCGTGGAGCAGGGCTTCACGCGCAGGTCGAACTAACTTGCTCCGAGTACCTCGTCGGCCTTCGGCGGCCTGAAGGAGGCGCTTATGGCGTTTGTGACCCGCAACTCCGCGCTTGACTCGTGCCATCCTCTACTCCTTCTCTTCGACGCTCAGCCGCCGTAGGGCAGCAGGCGCGAAACCTGATTCTTATGCATGCCGCCGATCACGGCCTTGCCGGCGTAGCGGCGGATGCGCCGTGACGACTTGATCTCAAGGTGGTGCCCACGCCACGACTTCACCCGGATCGGCTTCCCTGATCCAGAGAACCCAATCCGCTTCTGCGCGCCTTTGTGCGTCTTCATCTTTGGCATGGTCAGTCTCCCTTAAGGGCTGGTACGGCCGGCTCATCGGTGCCGGGTGCCGGGGCCCCCTGGCCCTTCTGTCGGGGTAATGCTACCAGTTGGATCGAGAGGAAGCGTCCCTCCAGGAGTGAGGGGCGTTCCAGCTGGCCGACGTCGGCTAACCCCTGCACGACTCGGTCCAAGATTGCCCGCCCAATCTCGGGGTGGGTCATCTCACGCCCGCGGAACTTCACGGAGAACTTGACCCGGTCACCCCCCGAGAGGAATTTATGGGCCTGGCGGATCTTGGTCTGAAGGTCAGCATCGCCGATCTTGGGGGTGCAGCGAAGTTCTTTGAGGTCGGCCGTCTTCTGGCGCTTCCGAGCGTCCTGCTCCTTCTTCTGCGCCTCGTATTTGAACTTGCCGTAGTCAAGGTACTTGCAGACGGGCGGCGCCGACGTGGGGGCGATCTCTACAAGGTCGAGGCCCCGCTCTTGGGCCTGCCGCAGGGCTTCGTGGGTGGCGAGGACCCCAAGCTGGTTCCCCTCCTCATCCAGAACGCGCACCTGCGGGACACGGATCTGGGTATTAATGCGTAGATCCTTAATCGGTCATTCCCTCACAGTCTTTCGTGCTAAATCCGCGGACGTCGCGCACGCGGGGGTACGAGCGTAGCACCCTCAGGCGGTACGGGCGGCCGCACGTGCCGAAAGGGCGGTTGCGAGGGTCTCCCAGCTGGTCGCTGGCTCCTGGGTGCCGTCCCGCCATCGTGGTGCGGCTCCACCCGCCTCAATCTCTTTGTCACCGACGACCAGCATGAGTGGGACCTTCTGCTCTTGCGCCATACGAATCTTGTTCTGCATGCGATTTGATGAGTCGTCGATGGTCACTCGAATCCCCGCAGCTCGTAGGATGGCCGCCCCCGCCTCGACAAACTCATGGTGACGGTCAGCAATGGGGATGATCACCACCTGCTCAGGGGCGAGCCAGAACGGGAAGGCACCTCCGTAGTGCTCCACCAGGATGCCGATGAACCGTTCTAGCGAGCCGTAGATCGCGCGGTGAATGGCGATTGGGCGAACACGCTCCCCCGCCTCGTCGGTATATGTGAGGTCGAAACGCTCGGGCAGCATCACAAGGTCCACTTGAACGGTGGCTGTCTGCCATTCACGTCCGAGCGCGTCACGCACGATGATGTCAATCTTCGGCGCGTAGAATGCCCCATCACCTGGATTGAGACGCCACTTGGCACCAGAGTCACGCAGCGCCTTCTCGATCATTAACTCGGCCTTCTCCCATAGCGCAGGGTCACCAAGCGCCTTCGCTGGCTTTGTTGAGAACACGAACTCCACTGGAAGGTCAAACCAGGCATACACCTCGCGCACCTCTTCGAGAAGGGCAGCCACCTCTAACTCAATCTGATCAGGTCGTACATAGATGTGTCCGTCGTCTTGAATGAAATGCCGCACACGCGTTAAGCCACTCAAGGTTCCCGAGAGCTCGTTCCGGTGGAGTCGACCATATTCGGAGAGGCGAAGCGGCAGATCGCGATAGCTGCGGGTACGCGTGCGATAGATGACCGTACTCTCTGGGCAGTTCATTGGCTTCAGACTGAACTCTTCACCCTCTGACTCAATGATGAACATGTTGTCGCGATAGAGGTCCCAGTGCCCCGATTGCTCCCACAGGCGCTTGCTCACGACAATTGGCGTTGAGATCTCTTGATAGCCTCGACGATCTTGCAACTCGCGCATCGCTCCTTCGAGGGTGCGCCAGATTCGCTGACCCTTCGGGTGCCAGAATGCGCTCCCTGGCGAGACCTCGTTGAACGAGAACAGGTCAAGGGCAACACCCAACTTTCGGTGATCTCGTTTGCGTGCCTCATCACGCCGCCAGAGATACTGGTCTAACTGCTCTTGGGTCTCCCAAGCTGTGCCATAGATGCGCTGCAACATCGGCCGATCGCTGTTGCCCCGCCAATACGCCCCAGCGACGGAGAGCAACTTGAATGGGCCGATCTTGCCCGTGCTCTCAACATGTGGACCACGGCAGAGGTCTTGAAATTCACCGTGCTGATACGTCGTGACGTTAGGAGGTGGCAACCCTGCAGTCGCAGCGGCGGAGGCAAGATCGTCCATGATCTCTATCTTGAATGGCTGCTGAAACCGAACCAATGCAGAGCGAGCCTCATCAAATGTGTACTCCGCGAGTATGAACTGATGATCTGCTGCCACGCTTGTCGCCATCTCGGCCTCAATTCTGGCGAGATCATCAGGAGTGAGCGCGCGATCAAGTTGGAAGTCGTAGCGTGCGGTACTGGTGGGCGGTACAGGACTCGAACCTGTGACCTCAGCCATGTCAAGGCTGCGCTCTAACCAACTGAGCTAACCGCCCAAGGAGCCAGAGAATAGCCGATACACTCCCCGCCATGGATCAATCAGCCCCAGGAACTGCGCAGCGGCCGCTCATCATCAGCGTTGGTGACCTCATCGACGAGATCGCCGTTCGTCTCAGTGAACCGTGGCGACGGGGCTCGGATGCGGCAGCCCAAATCACTCGACGGCGCGGCGGTAGCGCCGCAAATGTGGCGGTTGCCGCGGTGTCGGCTGGTGGCGCGGCTCGATTCATCGGTGCCGTCGGCGACGATCCGACAGCGGAGGACCTGGAACGAGCCCTCCGCCAGGCCGGAGTGGAGCCCCATCTGCAGCGTGGTGGCAGGAGCGCGAGCATCGTCGTCGTGGTTGAGCCAGATGGCGAGCGGACCATGCTCCCCGATCGCGCCGCCGCCCTTACGCTGCAGGACCCTGGGGGAGAGGCACTCGCTGGTGGGGCGTGGCTCCATGCGCCGGCCTATTCACTGCTCGGTGAGCCGCTAGGGGCTACGACACGCACCCTCTTCGCGCGCGCGCGCTCAGCGGGCATCCCCACCTCGCTCGACGCCTCATCCGTTGGAGCCCTGAGCGGATGGGGTGCGGAAGAGAGCCGGCGAAGATTCGCTGACCTCGCCCCAACGGTCCTCTTTGCGAATGAAGAGGAGTGCACCTATCTCAGCCTAATCAGCGACCCCCTTCCAGAGATCATCCTGGTCGCCAAACACGGGGCCGGGATTGCCGAGGTTCGCTCCTCCGCTGGCACACAGATCGCCGCACGCCCTGCGCACCAACTCCCAACGGGGATTGACAGCACGGGGGCTGGCGATGCATTTGCGGGTGGTCTGCTGGTGGCGCGCGCGCGACAGGAATCATGGGAGGATGCCTTAGCCGCGGGCCACCGAACGGCTGCAACGTATCTTCGACAGCAGGCGTCAATGAGCGGAGGATTAGGGTGATCTCAGCAGTGCGATGCTCCACCGAGGTTGCTGCGGCTCTCGCGGCGGGAAGGCCGCTCGTGGCGTTGGAATCCACCATCACTTCCCGGCTGGGGCTCCCTGCCCCATTCAATCGCGAATGTTTTGATCGAGTGAACGCGGCGATTCGTGCCGCCGGAGCCGTCCCAGCCGTTACCGCCGTCATTCACGGCGAGCTTTGGGCAGGGATTGAGCCCCACCACGAAGCGCTCGTGCTCGGAGCAGATGAGAAGCTTGCAGAGCGCGACCTCCCGGTCGCGATGGCGGCAACGCGCACTGGAGTCACTACGGTGTCCGCCACCGTCACCATCGCAGGGTTAGCAGGTATCCGGGTTTTCGCTACCGGCGGGATTGGTGGTGTTCACCGCGGGGCAGAGCTCAGTTTTGATGTCTCATCAGACTTGGGGGCGATCGCACGACATCCAGTCATCGTGGTGACTGCCGGGGCAAAGGCCTTTCTAGATCTTCCGAAGACGTTGGAAGTTCTCGAAACGCTGAGCGTGCCGGTCGTCGGGTATCAAACCGACAACTTCCCCGCATTCTGGAGTCGAAGTAGCGGTCTCCCCCTTGGGCACCGCGTTGAGAGCGCCGATGAGATCGCGGCCATCGCAACCGCGCACGCCTCTATTGGTTGGCGCGGTGGCATGGTTGTCGCAAATCCCATTCCACTCGCGGCGGAGATCCCCGCAGCCGACATCGCTGGCGCGATCGCTACTGGCCTTACGGAGGCCGAACGTGATGGGGCGGTTGGACCAAAGGCGACACCAAAGATCTTGGCGGCGATTGCGGCGGCGACGGACTCACGCTCCATCCCGGCAAATTTGGCCCTCGCTGAATCTAACGCCTCGCTCGCAGGCGAGATTGCCGTTGCGCTCAGCAAAAGCTAACTGCTCAACTCCTTACCCGCGTCCTGGTCGACGGGGACCGCGCACGATTGATGCGATCGCTACAAACACGATGATCAGACCAACGCCCAGTAGGGTTGAGGTAGCCCCGATGGCATCCGCAATTGGCCCCACGGCAATGATCGGCACAAAGCTCCCTAGGCTCACCAGCATGTTGAGTACGCCAAAGACCCGCCCACGGACCTCCTCAGGAAGCTCCTCTTGCAGCGCCGTCTGCGCGGGTATGGCAACCAGTCCGTATGAGGCTCCAGCGAAGTAGGCAACGAAGATCACCGTGGCAAGCGCCGACGCGCCTGCATCCAGCGGAAGTTCGCCCAACAGTTGTGCCCCATCCGAGATCGCCAGGCTGATGGGAACTGCTAACGCCAAGAGTGCCAATCCCGCGCCGACCCCGATGAGGCCCCCCTCGATAAGGCGACGCCGCGGCAGCGCAGCGCCCCAACTATTGAGCGTCAAGATGCCCGTGACCACACCGAGCCCAATCGGCAGCACCACGAGCCAAAAATCACGAGCATCAAGGCCGAGTGCATCGTGTACGTAGTCTGGTCCGAGGACGCCCATCACCCCCACCACACTCGCGGCGATAGCGAGGTAGAGCAGCGACCAGATCACAGAACTGTGTCGCCAGATAAAGCGCAAACCTTCTACCAGCTCGCTTGTAGTCGTGCGCGTCGCATGGGTGGTATTGGAGCGAAGGTTGCCCGCGGTTTCAGGAGCGGGTGCCGCAGGTAGCCCGATGCAAAGGACGCCCGCGAGGAGGAAGAGCGCAGCCACCAGGACGATCGCGGCTTCGGGTCCGGCGATCCGAACCACTGCTGGACCGAGGAGCGCAAAGCCGAGGGCGAACGCGGCATTCAACGTGAAGGTGAAGAGTCCGTTCGCAGAGGTCAACTGCTCACGACGAACAAGGATCGGGATCATCGCCAACTCTGCCGGGGCAAAGAGCGTGGTCATGACGCTCGCCAATATGTTGAGGAGTAGCACGATTCCGAGCGAATCAACGCTTCCGAGCATCAGGAAGAAGGCCGCGGCTCTGGTGAGGTTCGCAAGGATGAGAACGAGTCGTTTGTCGAGTCGATCAACCCAGACGCCAGCAATTGGGGATAGCACTACAGCTGGCACAAGGAAGCTCAAGAAGAGGGCGCTGAGTGCCGAGGTTGAGCCGCTGCGTTCGGCGACAAGAACGGTGAGCCCGTAGAGCACGATGTTGCCACCGATCTGCGTGAGGAGCTGTGCAATCCACAGCCGTAGGAAGGCACCGTTTCGCAGTACGCCAACGTCGGGCGGCTGTTGGAAATCGGGGATCTCCTTCTGGATCCGTGTTGAATCGCTCACCCTTCACTCCCCTCTCCAGGCTCTCATGGTGCCCCCGGCCGGAATCGAACCGACGACGCCCGCCTTAGGACGGCGGCGCTCTATCCACTGAGCTACAGGGGCCCCCTGTAGGGTATCTGAACGCGGCGTGGGAGAATATGGGAATGAACGAGCGCCTCATCACCCTCTACGGCCGACCAGGATGTGAACTCTGTGATCGCTCCGAAGCCCTGGTTCGTGCTCTGATCGATGCCCGCGGTTCGGGCCACACGCTCAGGCTTGTGAACATCGAGGACGACCCGCGCCTGCACGCGCAGTTGCTGGAGCAGATCCCCGTGCTTGAGGTCGCAGGGAGGCGCCTGCCACTTGCGCTCGGCTCTCAACAGATCGCTCGTCACTTGGAGTTGTCATGAGATGGGTAGTGAGTTGGGCTGATGGAGAGCGTTAATGCCCTCACGGCACTTGCCGCGGGGGTGCTGAGTTTTTTGTCGCCCTGCGTGATGCCGATTGTGCCAGCCTACCTTGGTCGGCTCGCGGCACTGAGTGCGGGCACCTCGCGGCTGCGCCATGCCGTGCTCTTCACCTGCGGATTTAGTTTCATCTTCATCGGCCTTGGCATAAGTGCGGGCTATGTTGGCGGCGTCGCCGGTCGGCTCCTTCCCGCCGCGCAGATCCCCATCGGCATCGCCGTTGCCCTCGGTGGCCTTCACCTCGCAGGCATCCTACGCATTCCCGTACTCGATCGGATGCGAGCTCCGAGTAACGTCACGCGCGGCGGCCTCGTCGGCAGCCTTCTCTTAGGAGCCGCATTTGCCGTCGCCTGGACCCCCTGCATCGGCGTTGTCCTGGGTGCCATTCTCAGCATCGCCGCCGCGGGGGCCAACCCGCTCGGTGCGGCCTTCTTGCTAACGCTCTACAGCGCCGGCCTGGCACTCCCCTTCCTCGGCCTTGCGCTGATCGCCGACCACAGGCCAGCCGTCGTTCACACGGTGCTCGCACGACTGCGCATTGGTACACACGCCGCGGGCGTCATCGGTGGACTTCTCGTTGCAATGATCGGCGTTCTGATTGCAACTGGTGGGCTCACGCTGCTCTCGCGAATCCTTCCAGGGATCCCCGGCCTGTGATCGGCCCGTTTTCACGTCGGAGCATCAGTGTGATCGGCGCGGTCGCCGCCACCGTTGCTGCGCTCCTGCTCCTTTCGCGCACCAATATCCCCGCTGGCACCGCCGCACCGACTGGGCTTTATGTGGTTGACGAGAACGCCGTCGGGATCGAGGTTGGCGCCACTTTCACAATCCCCGATGCACAGCCCGTAGCGGGGGGAGGTGTCTTTGCAGAGGAACTTCGCGCACGGCCCACCCTACGGTTGATCATGGTTGACCTCTTCGCCACCTGGTGTCCACCCTGTCAGGTGGAGACACCCGTGTTGCGGTCGATCGCTGCCACCTATCGCGATCGCGGCCTTCTACTGGTCGGGATCTCCGTCGGCGAACTGGCCTCAACGGTCGCGTCGTATGCGCAGCGGTATCAGCTCGGGTACCCCATCCTGATTGACGAGAGCAGCGAGCTCTTCCGCGCGGCAGGTGCGGGCGGGATCCCGACCAAGATCATCCTTGATCCCAGTGGCCGGGTGGTCCGCGTGATTACCGGCCCCCTCTCAGCCGAAGCGGCGACCGCACTGTTCGAGGAGCTGCTACCTACTCGCTGACGAACCGGAAGCGACCACGGTCGTCAACGATCCTTCCTACTGGGTTGTTCACCTCATGACTCATCACCACCAGCCACTCGCCCGCGGCTGCCTCCGCAAAGATGGATGCCTTGGCATCAACAGAAACCCATGCCTCATCGTCATACGCCGTCACCCACCGGGGGTTGGCCTGCCACGGACGCATAAATAGATCACCCAAAAAGAGTAGTGTGCGCTCACTTCCGCGCACCACCGTTGCCTGCGACCCCGGCGTATGTCCGCCGAGTTGACGGAGCGAGATGGCGGGCGTCAACGCGAATGCGGCCTCGAATGATTTGGGTGGGGATGCAGAGAAGAGGCGCGTCAGGACGGGCACATCGTAGGCGGCCTGGGCGCGAAGAGACCCACTCGCCACGGCTGCGATCTCACGTGCTGGCGCAACGATGCTGGCGTTACCAAACGCGGCTCGACCGCTCCCGTCGACCAGACCGCCGGCATGATCACGATGGAGATGACTCGGGACAACGCTCACGATCCGATCGACGTCAATGCCCGCTGTTACGAGCGCGTCATAGGCCGAACGTGCATTGGTCTCATCATCGTGAACGGTGCTCCCAGCCGGGAGGACTCCCGTCTCAAGGAGTACTCCGCCCGATTGGTCGTGGATGTGCAGGATGTTTAAAGCTTGCAGGAGCCGAGAGCGACCATCAATCTCATCTGCAACCATCGGAGCCCACGTCTCCTGGGGCACCGGGCCAAAGATTGCCCCCGCGTCACTGCGGAAGGTCCCAATCTGGAGCAGGTCTACCGTGACACCGCCAAGCTGAATGGAGCGACGTTCAGTCACGATTCAACTGCTCAGATGAACCACGTTTCAGCTGATGTTCATCATCAAAACCGAGGTGCGCGGCCGACGCCGTAGGTTCCGTTTGGCCCTGGTATCGACTGCGTAGCTCACTGCTCCCATACGGTCGTTCGACAGGTGAAGACATGCGGTGGAATGAGATCTGACCGATCCGCATCCCTGGGTAGAGTGCGATCGGGAGCCGCGCAACATTGCCGAGCTCAAGCGTTAGGTTCCCAACCCATCCAGGATCGACGTAGCCCGCGGTTGAGTGAATGAGCAGTCCGAGACGACCGAGAGATGACTTCCCGTCCAGCCGTCCGAGCAGCGCGTTTCCAAGCGTGATCTTTTCGCGGGTTTGGCCTAGAACAAACTCGCCGGGGTGCAGCATGAACTGTTCACCATCGGCGACGTGTTCAAGTTCCGTGAGTTCTGATTGCTCAACGCGTGGATCAATGAAGCCGTAGCGATTGTTGCGAAACACACGAAATGTTCCATCAAGATGAAGATCAACTGAGGCAGGCTGCACATCTGCCTCACTGAAGGGTGTAATAGCAATCTCACCCGCTGCAAGAGCGAGTCGGATATCCCGATCAGAGAGAACACTCATGCCTCGGCCTCCACTGGTTTGATTCGTCGCTTCCCCTTTCCGGAACTCTTCTCCGTGAGCAGCTCGTCGACCTCTCGCTTCAACGTTTCAAGATCCTCAAACGATTGATAAACGCTCGCGAAGCGAATGTAGGCAATCTGGTCAATCTCGCGGAGGGCCGCCATTGTCAGTGCTCCGATCCGCGCGGAAGAGATCTCTGTGGCGCCACTTGCGCGAATCTGTGCTTCGATCGCCTCCACGGCCCGCTCTGGCGCATCAACCGGAACTGGCCGTCGAGTGAGGGCACGACGAAGCCCCTCGAGAAGCTTCAACGAGTCGTACTCTTGACGCTCTCCAGAGCGCTTAATGACGTACAACTTCGCCAATTCTGCGCGTTCATAGGTGGTCACGCGAGTTCCGCAAATTCGACACGCTCGGCGGCGCCGGATCACTGCGCCATCATCCAAATCACGAGAATCAACGACGCGCGTGTCGGGCTCTTTGCAGGATGGGCAGCGCACCAGCGAACCTCCTCGTCTACCCACCCTCAGGTGGTCGCCACCGCAGATTGCGGTCTCAGAGAGAGTCTACACACGATCTTGTGTACGAGATCGTCGGGAAGTCGCCTACGAGCGCTCGCGCTCTCCGATCGCGTCGCTGGCGTGCTCAAGCACAGGGAGCAGGATGGCAAGCCCATCGCGAACAGCGCCACTTCCGCCTGGAAGATTGACGACGAGCGTGCCCTTGGCAACACCAGCCACCCCGCGCGAGAGGATGGCGGCGGGGGTCTGGGATCGGCCCAGCATGCGAATTGCGTCAGGTATGCCAGGGATGGTTCGTTCGAGGAGCGGCAGCGTGGCGTCGGGCGTCACATCTCGCGAACTCAAGCCAGTCCCTCCAGCCGTCAAGATGACATCAACGGAGCCTAGATGGCGCTCCAGCTCCTCCCGTATCGCGCCGACCTCGTCGGGCACCGCTGCACGACGAACCTCCCACCCATGTGCGGCGAGTGCTGCAGCAGCAAGCGTCCCGGCCTTGTCTTCTCGTTCGCCAGAGTGAATTGAATCACTCACCGTTAAGACCAGAATTGATCGCGCGGAGTCGCTCATTGCAGCATCTTAATACCCGAACGATCCCGCGAGACTTTGAATGATCAATATTGCGGCACCCGCACCCAAGAAGAGGTTCAGCAACATGAAACGCCGCCACGCTGCGCGTGCGGCCTGATGTGTCGCCGGTCCGAGCAGAAGCGGGAGGAGCGAGATCACGCTCGCGACGGGCAGCAGAGCACCGAGGCGCTGCAGCCACTCTCCTTGCACCAGCAGCAGGAGCCCGGCTACCCCATACAACGACGCGGCGAACCAGCCGCCACCCCGAACACCGAAGAGGGTGCCGACCGTCGCGATCCCGCTGTGGCGATCGGCATCAACATCTTGGAGCGCCCCAACAACGTGACTGGCCATATTCCAGAGGAGAAACGCGGTAAGCGGTGCGACCCACGCCGCCTGGATCGATCCGCCGAGCATCAACCCGGCGAGCGCAGGGAGCACAAAGTGTGTTGCCGAAATCACCGAGTCAAGAATCGGAATGGCTCGGGCACGCACGAACCATGGTGCGCTGTAGATGGTGGCTGAACCAATTGCGAGGAGGCAGAAGAGCGGCACGATGATCTGTTCGGTGAGCAGGAAGATCAGCGCTGAGAGCGCGCTGAAGAGAAGGGTCGTCCGCAGCGCAGGGAGATCTCGTTGCTGAAGAAGCGCACCTTCGGCGCCACCCTTCCGAGGATTGTGTCGATCCGTCTCCAGATCGTAGAGATCGTTGATTCCATAGAGGAATGCGTTATACGCCACCCCCCACCAGAGGAGCAGCGGGAGGAACCATGTACCAACCGACTCGCCAGCTCCCGCAGCGAGCGCGCCACCTGCAAACGGGAGTGCTGTATTGATCCAGGAGACCGGTCGAGAGGAGAGGAAGATGCGCCACCAGGTTCCACCACCGCGAGATATTGACGACGTGAGCTGGATGGCAACAAGCGCGAACGCAGCCGCGTAGAAGATGTCCTCGATCGGCGCAATGCCAACCGCTACCCCTGAGCGCGGCTCAGACGCGTAGTGAAAGAGGCCAACGGCGCACATGAGGTTGTCAAAGATGACCGTCAGCACAAGGAAGATTGCAAGGCTCCGCCGTGCGGAACGCTGGTTGGCCAGCAGCGGCGCGGTAAGTACGAGGGCCCCGACTCCCATGCCCGCTGACACCGCCGTGTATTCACCGCCAACCTGGGCACCAGCGATGAGGGCCATCGTAACGCCCATGGCACCCACCGCACTTATGACCACCCGAGGCGAAAGGGGCGCGGACGAAGCACGATCTTGCTTCGATGCAAGACTCATCAGCACGCAGACAAGTGACGATAGCGCGGCCAAGAGCACGATCTCTTCAACTGGCAGCCCTGTGCCGAGCGCTCCGTGTCCCGGGAGCATGAGCACGGTTGAGGTAAGCGGAGTTCCAAACCAACCGCGCCAGATTCCAATCGCATCGACCGTGAGAAAGATCACGGTGGTGCACGCTACGGTAGGAGCGAGAACCTCACGCCGTACCGGAAGGGAGAATCGATGTACAAGTCCTCGTATGCCGAACAACGAGACGGCGATGACCGCGAGATAGATGAGTCCGGTCATCGATATCGTGCACTCCACCGGAAGGCCAGAAGTGAGATCAGGGCAAGCGACGCACAGAAGAGGATCGCAGCCAGAATCCAGAATCGCTCGGGATAGAGTTGCACGAGGCGATCGGTTGCAGGATTAAATGTCCACGTGCCATCGGCGAAGAAGAGGCGATGAAAGAAAGTGAACGTGGCGTCAAACGCCAGCGCAAACGCCGCGGCCGCCGCGAGCGCACCCCCTGCGATAAGTCGCCCTCCATCTCGGGCGGCGACGCGTAACCACGAAGCCCGACGCCACCCCGCCAAGCACAAGAGAACCAGCCCACACACGCCCGCGATGAGCACTGTTCGCAGCAGGGCACCAACATCGACAAGATGTGCTCGCTCGCTTGCAGAGAGGAGCGGCGCGCCGTTCATCGGCACCCCAAACGCACCCGCCGCGAGTAGGTCTCCTACCAACGCGTCTGAAAGCTGCTCAGCCACCTCTGGCGCAACGCCAAGTGCCACTGGGGCACCACTGAGCCTCAACAGCAGGTGCACAGCTGGAGGCGTCAGGAATAGCGCCGTCGCGGTCGCGATCATCAGTGCGGTGGCGGCGAGCGCCAGAACCACCCGCCGCAGGAGACGGCGGAGGGGCTTCACGTGTCGGCGAGCACCTGCCCCTGCTCCCACCAGGAACGGAGGGAGAGCGGGTCAGGAAGGGGCAGCCCGAGCGTCTGAGCGGTGGCCATTACTGAACCCCGGAACTGCTCCCACGGAGCCGCGGCCAGCACCGCTACCCCACCGAATCCCGCCTGGGCCAGAAGTTCGTGTTCAGCGGGACCAAAGAAGGCCAGGTTCAAGAGCAGGGCCTCATCGCGCCACTCTGCGACGTCGGCGGTGGTCGCATCGGTCTGATCGGCGAGCGTTTGGCGACGAGTTGGCGTCTCGGTGCGCTCAAGGAGCAGGCCGGTTGTGAAGATGCCCTGAGCCTCGAGCCGTGCGAGATGCACGGGCTCAATCCGAGTAAGTTGCGTGATCGCCGGCATAGATGCCCCCTTTCCTCCCCCGCAGCCTAGCGCCTCCTGCAGCGAGGCGGAGCGGAGCAGTTTGTTACATATTGTCTGTAACAATAGCGAAATGTTGCGAGACCTTATCTCTCCGCTGCGATTCTGGGATACTTATCGACAGCGATCCGAGGAGGTCGCAGAAGAACATAGGGAGGTCCATTGATGAGTCCACAGGACGCATATCAATTGGTCTATAACTTCATGTCCCTCGCGATTGCCGCGATGGGATCGAGCTTCTTCTTCTTCGTCTCCGCTCGCGGAGCTCTGAAGGAGGGGAACCGGATGGCGGTCACGCTGTCGGCCACAGTTGTGCTGATTGCGTTGTACCACTACGTCCGAATCTTCGACTCGTGGGTAGCCTTTGGCACCTCGGGCGGAGCTGTTCCGTTTAACGAGGCCTACCGATACGTGGACTGGCTCCTGACGGTGCCACTCCTTGTTGCTGAGTTGGTGCTCGTACTCAAGCTTGACAAGAAGCTGGAGAGCACGCTGCTCAAGCGAAACGTGCTCTACGCGTTCTTGATGATCGCAACGGGCTATGTCGGCGAGATGACGAACATCACCTCGGTTGACCTTGCTTCCCCGCGAACCATCTGGGGCGCTATCAGCTCGGTCTTCTTTGTCCTAATCCTCCGCGACCTGTTCGGCGGCATTGATGCCTCGATCAAGAAGCAGAGCAAGGACATCCAGGGGATCTTCAAGATCCTTCGCGTCGTACTGATTGCGACGTGGGGCGTCTACCCGATCGCCTATCTGCTCCCAGCCGTTGCCGGCAACCTTGGCCTCACCGCCCAGGACGGCCTCGTGCTGAAGCAGGTCGGATACACGATCGCCGACATCCTGGCCAAGCCGGGCTACGGTCTCCTCATCTGGAAGATCGCAACCCTGAAGAACGGTTCTTCGAAGTAATCCCCTTCCGACGGGAGACCGTCGGGTTCGGATAAAGGAGAAGGCCCGGGGGAAACCCCCGGGCCTTCTCTATTGTCAGCAGGTTTGGTCGGGGCGACTGGATTCGAACCAGCGACCTCTTGCACCCCATGCAAGCGCGCTACCAAGCTGCGCTACGCCCCGACGAACAAGCGAGAATCGGCAGTGTATCAGGACGAGTGGCGCCACTCCTGAGCCGGAGACCGACCCAATAAGCCCCGCGCGATCGCCTCAATTGACGCTCCTCCATCAAGCGCCGCGACGACCGCCGCCGTGATCGGCAACTCTAGTTTTCGCGCTGCGGCGAGATGGAGCGCACCATGTGCGGTGCCGATCCCTTCGACCGTCGCACCAATCGTGTCAACGGCCGCCTGAACTGACAGCCCACTTGCAAGGAGCGCGCCGAGTTTCGCGTTACGCGATCCTGTATTTGATGCGGTCAGCACCAGGTCTCCCACACCCGCAAGGCCGCAGGTCGTTTCGGTTCGGCCACCGCAGGCCTCCGCAAGGCGGGCCATCTCTGCCACACCCCGTGAGAGGAGCGCTGCAGCAGCATTCTCGCCATATCCGAGGGCGCGCACTCCACTGACTGCAATGGCGATTACGTTTTTCAACGCACCGCCGATCTCCACTCCGACCACATCATCCGTGAGGTAGAGGCGGAATGTGGGGCGAACCAGCAGGTTGCGTAGCTCCTCCCCAAGGGTCGCCTCGCCGGCGAGGACGGCGGCGGCTGGTTTCCCGACCGCGATCTCGCTTGCAAGGTTCGGACCTGAGAGCACCGCAACTCGAGAAAGATCAGCGCCGGCGGATTCGAGCACTTCCGTGGGGCGTGCGCCGTTCGACGAGAGCCCCTTTGAAGCGACGAGGATTGGCGCAGTCCCGGCGGCCTCGACGATGCGTCGTGCCGTCTCTACGGTGAGATCAGCGGACGGGATCGTGACAACAAACACATCCCCTGGCGCCAGCGCTGTTGCCGCTTCGTCGGCGCTACCGATGCGAATACTGGTCGGCAGTTCGACCCCTGGTAATCGCCGTGCGTTGCGCTGCGTACGCCGTATGGTTGTCGCATCGTTCGCCGTTCTGGCCAGCAGCTCGATGCTTGCGTCATGCGGCGATGGACTCTGATCCCTGCTCCAGAGCAGGGCGAGCGCGGTTCCCCAAGCGCCAGCACCAAGGATTCGGATCGTCTTCGTGCTCATCAGGAAGGTTTGGCCTTGGCCTGGGCACCCTTTGGCGCGCGTGGTTGGCGACCTCGCTCATGCCCCTCCTCCGCCTCTCGCTCCCGCACCACAATACGAATGGGCGTTCCCTTCAGCGGATATCGATCGCGGATCTGATTCTCCAAGTAGCGCTGCCAGGTGAAGTGCACCTGGGCGGCATTCCTGGCAAACACCACAAACGTCGGCGGCGGCGTGGCGGCCTGCGCGGCGTAAAGGATCTTGGGGCGCTTGCTGCCACTATGCGCGGGCTCTTGGCGAGCTACTGCCTCGGCAACCAGGCGATTGAGCACGCCTGTCGGAATGCGCAGCCTGCGAGCATCCGCGGCCGCGAGAGCAGCATCCAGCACCTTCGTCGCACGAAGCCCCGTAGCGGCGGAGATGGAGATCAGAGGCGCAAAATCGAGGAAGGGTGCCTGACGACGTAACTTCCCCTCAATCTCATCGAAGGTAAAGCCATCTTTCTCGATAAGGTCCCACTTATTCAAGACTAGGACCAAACCCTTTCCTGCATCGATTACTGAGCCAGCAATATGTAGGTCTTGGGCCTGAAGTCCCGTCGATGCATCGATGAGCAGGAGTGCGACGTCAGCCCGGTCCAGGGCACGGACTGAGCGGACCGTTGCCCACTTTTCGGCAGATGGTCCCGATGCAACCTTTCCGCGCTTGCGAATCCCAGCCGTATCAACAAGGGTCACGTGCCGCCCCGCATGGTGCAACCGCTCGTCAATGGCGTCTCGTGTGGTGCCCGCAATCTCGCTGACGACAGTTCGCTCAGCCCCGATGAGCCGATTCAACAGGCTTGATTTGCCAACATTTGGTCGACCCACAATTGCGAGCGTCACCTCACCTTCAACGTATGGGTCTCCGGCGCTTTCTGGTAGTGCGCCCAGCCGCTCCACAATCACATCCAAGAGATCGCCCGAGCCGATCCCATGCTGTGCACTCACGGGGTGAAGGCGATCAAAGCCAAGTACTGAAAATTCCTGTGCGGCGCGGTCACGCTCAATGTTGTCAGCCTTATTGGCGACGAGAATGATTGGCTTGCCGCTGCGGCGAAGCAGCTGGGCTGCCTCGGCATCTCCAGGGATCGGACCCACAGAGGCATCAACAACGAGCAGAATGATGTCAGCAGCTTTGACCGCGATATGCGCTTGGTCTTGCACTCCGATTTCAATCGGGTCACCGGCGGCAGGCTGCAAGCCGCCGGTGTCGACAACTCGAAACTTACAACCGTTCCATTCGACGATGCCGATCAGCCGATCCCGAGTGGTGCCAGCGCGATCCTCTACAACGGCGCGACGCTCTCCAACAAAGCGATTGAAGAGGGTGCTTTTGCCCACATTCGGTCGGCCGACCAAAGCGACGAGGGGCAGACGATGAGGCGAGGCCTCGGTGTCGCCAGAGGCCGCTGACGTGGTCACCTGTATGGCTCAGGTTCGATGGAGGTTGTTCGGTACTGGGTCGTGGCAGCAGCCGTCAGGGCGGCGCGGGCGATCCCAGCAGCATCGGCCTGAACCGCATCCGTCCCGGCAATCTCGGCGATCCGCCGCGCGACTAGCTCAAGGTCCTCAATCGGGGTACTCGTTCCCCCGGTGATTCCGACCGTTTTGACCTTAGCAAATAGTGCGGGATCAGAAATGCCATTCGCGGACTCGATTTGAACTGCGCGAGTGCCATTGATTTCGCAGAGGCGCGTCAACTCTTTTGTATTTGCACTTCGAGTACCGCCGACCACGATCATTAACTCTACCTCTCGCGCAATCGCAATCGTGTCCTCCTGCCGGCGAATCGTCACCGGGCATACCGTGTTGATGACTTTCAACTCATGGCAGCGGGAGACAAGAAACGCCGCCAGGCGTTCAAATTTCCAGGGTGGTTGCGTCGACTGCGTGATCAGTGCCATGCGCTTCCGTCGCGGTATGGAGGCCCAGTCCTCCTCCTCATCCACCAGGATCGCGTTTGGTGCAAATCCGAGGAGCCCAACAACCTCGGGATGGTTCGGGGTGCCAAGGAGGACGATCTCATACCCCTGCTCCACAAGCTTCGCGAGCTCTCGATGCTCTTGGGTCACCCAGGTGCATGTGCCATCGATGACCTCAAGCCCGCGAGCTTCGGCGCGGCTAAGTATCTCCGGGGTCACTCCGTGCGCTCGGATCACAACCGCCGTACCAGATGCAACCTCATCGAGGTGCTCGACATTGACGATGCCCCGCTTTCGCAGATCCGCAATCAACCCCTCGTTGTGCACGACGTGGCCCAGCGTATGAGTTGCTTTCCCTGCCGACCGAGCGATCTTGGCTTTGTCAATCGCTTCGCGCACGCCGTAGCAGACACCCGTTCGCTTGGCGATCACGATGCTCTCGACGCTTCCCATGTGGGTATTATCGCCCACGCCGCTGCTAAGGCTGATTCTCTTCGGGGAGTAGGCCAGCTACAGCCGCGCGCATTGCCTCCGATACGCGGTCAAGTTCTGGACGCGCTCCGCCCACCCCCTGAGGGATGTCCACTGGTTCCCCAATGGTCAGCGTGACCCGAGCAACCCTTCGCGGGAGGATCGCACCCTTCGGCCACAGTCCGTTCGTGCCCGTAACGGCCACGGGAAAGACTGGCACCCCACTACGAATCGCAAGGAGCGCGGCCCCATCGCGAAAGCGACGGAGCACCCCATCTGGCGAGCGAGTTCCCTCTGGATAGATGCCAAGGATCCGTCCCTCACGCAACACGCGTTCCGCCAAGCGAAAGGCCTCGAGATCAGCGGCGCCTCGACGGACTCCAAAGACACCGTTCACTCGAAGGAACCACCCGACGAGCGGCCACCGCATCGCTTCGGCTTTCCCCATCCACGACATCGGACGACCTGTCGCAGGTGTCAGCCAGCACGCGAGAAGCACCGGGTCAACCCATGAGATGTGGTTAGAGACCAACAGCGCGGCTCCGCTCGCGGGAATCCGATTGAGCCCCTGGACGTCAATCTGGTCAGCCAGCCGGCACATCGCCCAACGTCCAAAGCGCTCTGAGAGTCGCATGCCGAACGGAACATGTTCGCTGGTCATCTCCCCGCCCGACGTGCCGCCGCTACAACCTGATCAACCACTTGCTCAAGGGTGAGGTGATCGGTATGGATGATCAGGGCGTCTTCGGCTGGGATAAGCGGCGCAACTGGTCGCGCTCGATCTTCCCGGTCACGCGCCATCAAACTGTCAAGGATGCGCTGATGTTCGCTAGAACCGATCGCGAAACCGCGCTGCATGGCGCGACGCGCCGCACGCGCCTCTGCTGTTGCATCGAGAAATATCTTGCACTCAGCCTCTGGGAGCACCACCGTACCGATATCGCGCCCAGCCAGGATCGTCCCGCCGCGGACCGCGACGTCACGCTGCACTTCCCGCAGTTCATCCCGTACAGATGCAATCGCAGCAACCGCGGGTACCTGCAGTTCCACCTCTGGTGACTCAAGATCTCGCTCAGTGATCAAGCTCCCTTCCACAGCAACTGTGTAATCTCGCCCTCGCTCTGTAACCGTCGTCGCGCCGGCCATCTCTGTGAGTCGTTCACGTACGCCCGTGAACGGCATCAGCATGATCTCGGCGGCACTCAATGTGCTCGTAAATATGCCGAGTTCGATCGCGCGATGGGTGACCGCTCGGTACAGCAAGCCCGTATCCAAGAATCCCAGGCCAAGTTCCGCCGCTGCTAATTGACCAACACTGCTCTTGCCACTTGAGGCGGGGCCGTCAAGAGCAATGCGCATCATTTGTCCACGGGCACGCCTGGTCGTGCGCCGCTCGCGGGCATCGTGGCGAGAGATCGGTTGAGTGCTTCTCGCTCGGCTCCTGTTATCGAGCGCAGTTCCCCGGCAAGTAACGATCCGAGCCGAACCGGACCGTAGCCCACGCGGATCAATCGTTGAACCGGGTGGCTAATTGCGCCATAAAGTCGACGCACCTCGTGGTGGCGCCCTTCACCTAGTGCGATGAAGCTCCACTGACCAGGATCCGTGTCTCCCTCGCGCACGTCGCGCGGGAGATCATCCTCGCGGCGCACACCACGAGCCTCGATCGCGCGCGCCCAACCGTCGGTGAGTCGGATTCCCGCTCGAAGCTTTTGAAACTCAAGCTCACCAACCATACCCTTCGTGGCAACAAGGTATGAGCGTTGCAATCCAGCCCGGGGGTGAGCAAGTGGCGACACCAACCGCCGCTCCTCTGTGAGCAGGAGAAGGCCCTCACTCTCACGGTCAAGCCTGCCGATGGAGAGCATTCGCCGGGCGCGCTCAGCACCCATGATGTCGGCCAGGGCGTCTGGGAGCGTAATGGTGGCATGCGGATCTGCATGTGTTGTGGTTACGCCAACTGGCTTGTACCACGCAAACAGCTCCGCGCTACCCAAAGCGCCTTCTGCAGTGTTTGAGGGCCGCAATCTCGCACTGAGGGGATGACCGTCGAGCTCCAACTCCGCACGTGCGTCCAGCCGTTCGCCAAGCCCCACCATGCGACCGCTTGACGTCACGCGATGATCGGCGATCGCGGCATCCGCTCCACGTCGGGAGAGCCCCGACCGCTCCGCAACGAGAACGTTCACACGAATGAGTTCAGTCAGTTGCGGCGTCCTCTTGTGCAGGGGTGCTCGGAGCATCGCCATCCGACGCTCCGTCTCGTTCTTGTACTGCAGGTGGAGCAACAGATTCACTTCGCAGTTCAATATGGCGCAACGCTTCAGCATCTCCTTCGAGGGGCGGGAGGTCCGCAAGAGAGCCTAAACCGAATCGCCGCAAGAATTCGAGAGTTGTCGCGTAACGAATTGGGCGCCCGGCAGTCTCTAACCGGCCAGCCTCTTCAATGAGGCCACGTTCAAGCAAGACGCGGAGGGCATAGTCAGCATCAACGCCGCGGATCTCCTCAATGCCGCCCTTGGTCACAGGCTGCCGATAGGCGATCACCGCCAGAGTTTCCAGGGGTGCGGCAGTTAAATCAGAGCCGCCAGTTCCGACCCAGGCAAGGACCGCTCGCGCCTGCTCAGATCCACTCGCCAACTGCAACTCGTCACCATGGGTAATGAGTGTGATCCCACGAGGTGCAAGGGCGCGAGTGAGTTCCGTCACCAAGCGATCTAGGTCGCCCTTTGAGGTCTCCAACAGCTTCGCCGCCTCACGTCGCGTGATCGGCCGGTCAACAACGAAAAGCAGTGCCTCCAGGTCCTCGACGGTGGCGACCCATGGCTCGCCCTCTTGGTTCCGTGATGCGTCAGTCATTCGGTACTCCCCTGCAGAATAGTGATCGGACCCCAGAGTGCATCTTGACGCACTTCTACCTCTCGCCGCTTGGAGAGCTCCAGAAGGGCCAAGAATGTGACGGCGATGAATGAGCGATCTTGGCGGTCTCCCAGGAGGGTTTCAAGGTCAACACCCCCCACCCCGCTTCGCTGGACCGCGTCGCGGATTGCTGTGAGGCGATCGCTGATCGAGACCTTGATGCCAACTGGTGCCGACGACAGGGCCGCGAGCGGCTTCCGACGTAGTGCGATTCGTACCATCGCCCGCACGAGCCGCTTGGGGTCGGACTGTGTTGCCACCGGTGGCTGAGCCACACGCTCACGCGGGCTAGGCAGAAGCCGCGTTGGAGGTTCGCGATACCAGAGAGGCTGAGTGAGGCGCTCTCCGAGGACACGTGCGGCGTCTCGGAAGACGCGGTAGCGCAGCAGCCGAATGCGCAACGTATCGGCATCGTCCCCAACATCAAGGTCGTTCTCGAATCCTGGCGCAGCCACAATTGGGCGTGGAAGGAGCGCTCGGCTTTTGAGGACGATCAACTGTGCGGCGACGGACACAAACGAGGAGAGTGTTTCGAGGCGGTCGTCAGGTATCTCTGCGAAATATCTCAAGAACTCGTCAGCGAATCCTGCCAGCGGAACACGACGTACGTCGAGCTCCTCTCGCTCGATAAGGGCAAGCAGCAGACCGTACGGTCCACTGAATTCTCCAAGTGCGACGTACGATCGCGAACGTCCAAAGAGGCCGCCCTGTTCTCGTCGAAAGATCACGCCTTCAATATCAGGCACAGCGGGATCTGGAAGCTCAAACCCTTCAGCGATCCCACGGATGCTCATCGGGACCATCCACTGTCTAACTCAAGGATGCGTTGGGCTCGTGGGGTCAGTCTCCCAGCGGCCAGACGTGATGCGTGGCGCGACTCGTGTCGTGCAAGTTCCCGCAGGAGCGCCACAGCCCCTCTCGGCGCTCCGAGGCGAGCGGCATGGGCAGGTGCATCCGCGGCATGACGACGCAGGCGTTGACGCGATGTCGCCCATGGACCCCGAGCCCTACCACTCACCGGCGAACCCTCAAGCACATGGATCACACGCGGCACCAGTCCGACGTGACCCTTTGGTAGATCATGCAAGAACGCCGCGAGTTGATCATCCCGTCCTGATGCACGTTGAAGAAGGGAGGCGGCGATGCGAGTTGCCGATAATTGATCTGCAGGATGAGCCGCAGCGAAGGCTTGGCGGACTCGCTGGTTCGCTTTGAGTGCGCGAAGGTGCTCGTCTCCCGCAGCACCGACGGGTTCCGCCAGGCCGAGGCTCGACAACCACTGTTGCGTAACAGCATAAACGTGGGAGACGACCTGCTGGACCCGGTGGGCGCTAGTTCGTAGATTCACACGAGAATCCTACCGCGTAGACGCCACCTTAGGCTCGGGGGTGCGACTTTCGATAGGCGTCTCGCACGTGGCTGCCGAGAAGATGTGTGTACAACTGCGTCGTGGCAATGTCCGCGTGTCCGAGCAGCTCCTGGACGACGCGAAGGTCGGCGCCCCCGTCGAGGAGGTGGGTCGCGAAGGAGTGACGCAGGGTGTGGGGATGGATTTCGCGTCCAAGCTGTGCCGCGCTGGCCGCGATCCGTATCGCCGCCCACGCTGATTCTCGTCGCAGGCGAACTCCACCCCGCGACAACAGTAGTGCGTTGGGCTCAGGGTCAGAACCACTAGAGCGACCTACGGAGTTAAGGTGAATCGCTCGCCACCCAGACAGGTAAGACTTGATGGCATCAATCGCCGGTTCACCGATTGGAACAATCCGCTCACGCCGTCCCTTTCCGTATAGGCGAACCGAACCCTCAACGAGGTCAACAGAATCAAGGTCCAACGCCACGATCTCGCTCACTCTGCCGCCAGATCCGTATAGCAACTCGCCGAGCGCACGGTTGCGGAACGCGTTCGCTCGGGAGAGTTCTTGAGCGTCAGTTGGCGTTCCGAGAGCCGCTAGAAGTTGATCAACCTCGTTGATGCCCAGCACACTTGGGAGAGTGCGACGCGCACGGGGTAGATCAATCTCGTCACTGATTGATCGCCCCACGATCCCTTCACCCTCGGCGAACCGGTAGAGAACGCGTAGCGCCGCGGCTCGCCGTCGCATCGTCGAGAGTGCGATTCCAGGTTTCGCGATCCACGCCTGCGCCGCCTTCGCGGAACTCTTCCAGGTTCCGTCTGTACCGAGAGATTCTGCAAACGAGGTGTAGTCCCCTCGATAGGCTGCGAGTGTTCTCGGTGAGAGATTGCGTTCGACGCCAAGGTAGAGAAGGCACGCGTCGATGAGGCGCTCTACCTCGCTGCGTGCGGCGTTCGCCATCAGCGGCTGTGCTTCGCGTTCGCCAAAAGTTCTGCGGCGGCGGCAGCTGCGCCACTCCCCGCCCCATCGCCAGCCAACATCGCCGCAAGCTCGGTCACTCTCTCGTCGTCCGACAGCCGACGTACCTGCGTGACCGTCCGTCCATCCACCTCGTGTTTAGAGACGCGGAGATGCGTGTCTGCATGAGCAGCAACTTGCGGTAGGTGCGTCACGCACAGAACTTGGTGGTGTGTCGCTATTCGACGTAGGCTTCGACCCAGAGTCTCCCCAGCTCGGCCACCGAGCCCAGCATCAATCTCATCGAACACCAAGGTGCGTGATTCGCTCGCGTCGCTGAGCGCCTCTTCAATAGCGAGTGAGACGCGACTTAACTCGCCGCCTGAGGCGATTCTAGCTATCGGCCCAGCTGGCTCGCCAATGTTCGGCGCAAACACATAAGAAACCTCATCACCCCCCGCCTGATCAACGGCGCAGAGGGTGCCATCCACGATCGGATCGCCATCGACTCCTACTCGTTGCTCAAGAGTGATGGCGAAACTTGGCGGCAGTTCAAGCGCAGTGAGGGCTGCGTTCACGGCGGTTGATAACGTAGTTGCTCCTTCAATCCGCAGCCGTCGTAGTTCGGCGGCGCTCTCGCCAATTCGTTCGGTCACCTCTGTAAGTTCTGCAGTGATCTCTGTGCGTCGCGCCTCTGCACCATCAAGCCTTTCAACTTCGGCACGCGCCTGTTCGAGGGCATTGAGGAGCCCGGCCTCATCGGTACGGAAACGACGCTGAAGGGCGAGCAAGAGAGTCATTCGCTCCTCAATCTCACTGAGGCTTCTGACGCTGGTACTGAAGGGCGTGAGCCCTGCGACCTCCCTCCCAAGGTCATCTACTTCAATAGCGAGGGCACTGAGACGCTCAGCGAGTTGTTCGTTGGTGGTATCAAGCTTTGCAAGCTCACGTGCGTTCCGTTCAATCGCCGACGCCCGTGCACGTAATCCGCTGCGCTCCTCGTTGAACGCCTCACGTAACTCGTCGTAGAGCGCTGAGATGCGCTCGATGTTTGAAGCGCGGCGCAGCTCCTCTTTTAGCTCGGCCTCCTCGCCGACGCGAATTGCAGCGGCCTCAAGATCGTCGCGTTCGCTGCGTGCCACCTCCGCAAGGGCTTGTCGACGTGAGTCGCTACCACCGAGCGATTGAAGCTCGCCCAACAAGGCGGTGCGCCGCTGAATCAAGTCGGATACGACCGCCCGCTGTTCCTCGGCAGAAGACCATCGATCAAGGAGGTCACGTTGCCTACCTGGATCGCCGAGTCGTTGCTGATCGTGTTGTCCGTGGATATCAATCAGTGGTCCCATCTCTGCCGCAAGGCGGCCAACCGTCACCAATTCGTCATCTAGTCGGGCGACGGACCGACCTTCGGCGTAGACCTCTCGAACGGCGATGTGCTCTTGTCCGAGTGACTTGATTTGTAGCTCTACGCGCAAACGGTCAGATCCGGCGCGCACGGCGCTTGAATCTCCACGGCCCCCGCGGGCAAGTGCGAGCGCATCAACGAGAAGTGATTTTCCAGCCCCCGTCTCTCCCGTGAGGACCGTTAAGCCCTCTCCAAATTCAACGCGAACGGACTCAATGATTGCGAGCCCTGACACCCCGAGCTCGCGAAGATACGAACCCCGTTGTGCATTCACCGCGGTAGCAGGTCAACCTTCTGGCGAACAAGGTCCCAGAAGGGAACTGCGCCATCAAGCTCCACAAAAATGATCGGTTGAGCAGCTTCCGTTACCGTGACTCGATCACCCACAGCGAGTGGCTGATCAATCCAGCCGTCGATGGAGATGACCGCTTCTTCACCCTGGACCACCGTACATGTCACGGTTTGAGATGACGAAACTGTCACCGAACGGAGGGTAGCGAGATAGGCCGCAATGGGTGTAACGATGAGATTTCGGGCGGTTGGCTCAAGAATTGGACCCCCTGCAGAGAAGGAGTAACCGGTTGAGCCGGTTGGTGACGAAATGATAACGCCATCCGCAATATATGTAGCTAGGTGACTCTCCCCCACCGCAACGTCAAGGCGCAGGACTCGAGGGAGTTGCCCACGGGCTATAACGACGTCGTTGAGTGCATCCAATTGCTCGCGTCGTCCGTCGCCATGATGGATCGTCGCGCTCAGCGCCATTCGTTCCTGAGTTGCCCACCTTTTTGCGAGCAGCGCGTCGAGGGTCGACTCGATCTGAAACGCCTCGGCTCGTGCGAGAAACCCAACCTTGCCGAGGTTGACGCCAAGTAGCGGCGTTGAGGTGCCCGCGACGGCGGAGGCGGCGCGCAAAAACGTGCCGTCGCCCCCAAAGGCAATCAGCACCTCAGTGCCAGGGAGAGCACCTTTGACCGCTGCGACCTCTTCTGCCGCATGGCCCCAGCACTCCACGCCGTTCGCGGCGCACCAGCCGGCAGCCTCGTCCCAGGCCTCTTGCGCGAGATCATTGGTTGGGTTGTAGACGAAACCGAAGCGGCGCATGCGGTTATTGTCGCACATGGGAATCAGCGCTCACGTTCTCCTGGCTGGCACCCACCTGAGTGCTGAACGCGGCGATTAGGCCCTGCGAGCGCTCCAGGCGGCTCGTATACGCCGCTCGATGCCTGCTTCGTCAAGGCCAATCAGCGCTCGAAGATCAGCAACGCTCCCATGGTCGACGAAGCTACCGGCAGGGATGCCAATCGTGGTGACCGACGCCTTCATTCGCTGGCCCGTCGCCGATTCATGGGCGGCGAGTGACTCAACGACCGCACCCCCAAAACCTCCCGCCTCCACACTCTCTTCGACGGTCACGATCAGTTCGACCGTCTCGCCGTAGCGGCGAACCATGGCATGGTCCAGCGGGTTTGCCCAGATGGCGTTCACGAGCGCTACTGAGATCCCCTCGGCACGGAGACGATCGGCTACGGGCGCAACACGCTGGATGATGGGGCCAAACGCCAAGATTGCGATCTGGTCGCCCTCATGGAGCACCTCGGCGACACCAATCGGAAGGATTCGTGGTGTGACCTCGGCGACTCCCACCACGCTATCGCGGGGATAGTGCAGCGCGAAAGGGTGATCTTGCGCCAGCGCGGTACGCACTAGTGATCGCAGCTCCTGCTCATCTTTTGGCGAGGCGATACACAGCCGTGGGATCTGCCGCTGAGCGGTAAGCATGAACATCCCCTGGTGGCTGGTGCCATCCTCGCCAACCAAGCCCGCTCGATCAACTCCAATCAGCACCGGCTGATCATTTTGGCAGACATCATGCACGATCTGGTCCCAGGCTCGTTGCAAGAAGGTTGAGTAGATTGCTACAACTGGTCGGCCACCCCCCATGGCAATACCCGTCGCCGCGGCAACGGCATGCTGCTCCGCGATTCCAACGTCGTAGAAGCGGTCAGGGTACGCCGTTGCGAACTTGTCTAAGCCGGTTCCCGTGGGCATCCCTGCAGTGATCGCAACGATTCGCGGATCACTCTCAGCGGCCGCAACGACCTCGCGCGCGAAAAAGGCCGTATAGTTTGGGACCTTTGCAGGGGTGGCAATCGGATCTACGCCAGACTTGCCGTAACTGTCAGTCGGCCCCACCTCCATCTTGGGAAGTGCTGCGCCGTGGAATGTCACAGGATCAGCCTCGGCGGGCCGATAGCCACGCCCCTTTTGAGTTCGCACGTGGACGATCACGGGACCGTTCAGGGTGAATGCCTTTGTGAAGGCCTCCTCAAGCTGTTCACGATTGTGCCCATCCAGGACGCCCACGTACGTGATGCCAAGGTCTTCAAAGAGTCTCCCCGGCTCCTGCACCAAGGAGACGACTGAGCGGCGAAGGCTCTTGGACCACGCTCCGAGACTTGAACCGATCAGCGGGACACGGGCAATGGTGCGGTCATACCATCCCTTGCTTTCACGCCAGCGGCCCGAAAGTTTCACTTTAGACAGATACGTGGAGATCGCACCAACGGTTGGCGAGATGGACATCTCATTGTCATTCAGCACGATCAATAGCGGCGTACCACGATGACCAATGTCATTTAGTGCCTCAAGGCTGAGGCCGCTCATCAGGGCGGCGTCGCCGACCACAACTGCCACGCGTTCGGTGCCGCCGCGCACATCACGAGCCAACGCCAGCCCTTGGCCAATCGAGATGCCCGTGCCAGCATGACCGCCGTCAAAAACGTCGTGGGGGGATTCAGTTCGTCGCGGAAAACCGCCAATTCCTCCGAGCTGCCGCAGTGTGCCAAACCGAGCGAGTCGGCCCGTCAAGAGTTTGTGTGGATACGCCTGGTGTCCAGTGTCGAACACGATCCGATCAACCGGCGAGTTCATCACTCGGTGAAGCGCGATGGTTAGCTCTACCACGCCGAGGCTTGGTCCAAGATGGCCGCCCGTGACAGCTGTCGTCGCGATGATCGCTGTGCGAATCTGTTCGGCAATCAGGTCAAGCTCAGCTGGCGCGAGCGATTTCAGATCCGCTGGGCTCTGCAGGCGACCAAGAAGTGAGTCAGCGCCGACGGCTCGCAGTGCAACCCCCTCGTCAGGCATCATCATCCTCCTCGTCGTCTTCTAACAGGGTGGTAGATCCATCGGGCAGGAGTTCCTCAACTCGCAGCCGTGCGGCCTCTAGTTGCTCCTCCGCATGTCGCTGTAGGGCCACGCCGCGTTCGTACTGCGCCACAGCGGTCGCCAGATCTCCCTCTTCGGCTTCGAGATCATCAACGATGGAGCGCAGTTCTGCAACGGTCGCCTCAAAAGATTCTGGGAGTTCCGCCGCCGTACCGCGGGAGGCTGAAGGTCGCGCCGACGCTCCTTTACGCTTCGCCATCAGCCACCTCCTTCGAACGTGCGGTTACGGTCGCCTGTAGCGAACCCCGCGCCAGCCGGATCTGAAGCGACGACCCAATCGGGGCGTCTCGCCAAGAGCGTACCGCCCTTCCCCCTTCGCCCGCCACAATCGCATATCCGCGTGCCAGAACCCGCACAGGCGAGAGGGCATCGAGGAGGAGCCGAAGCTGCCGTAGGGTCGTCGCGGCCCCCTCTATGCGCGCGGCCGACGCTCGTACCAGCTCGTCGGAGAGTTGCGCAACTCGTTCGGCCGCCCGGTTGATGCGCTCGAGCGGACCAGCGTCGTGGAGCGCCACCGATGCCAGAGAGAGACGTCGCTGGGCGCGCTCGATCCTCCTGGCAAGCGCTCGGCTCCCGCGATCACCAAGTCGGTCAAGTTCAAAGCGTTCGCGTGGGAGGTCACTGGAGAGCGCTGCGGCACCCATGCTCGGTGTGCCGGCGCGAAGATCGGCAACCAGATCCGCAAAGGTCACATCGGACTCATGCCCAACGGCGGAGATGAGCGGTGTCTCGGTGGCCGCGATGGCACGAAGGACTCGTTCAGCATTAAAGGCGGCAAGATCATCGTTAGATCCGCCACCACGTGCCAGCAGCAGGACGCTGATCGCACCTGGCTGGCCGCGCCGGCGTTCGCTTGTCGCGTACGCATCGATGCGTTCAATCGCGGCGGCGATCTCTTCGGGCGCACCAGACCCTTGCACCGCACTATGGATCACAACAAGTCGTGCAAGGGGCGCTTCACGCCGCAAGACGCGCAGAACGTCATGAAGGACCGCTCCGGAGGTGGAGGTAATCAATCCGATCCCTCGTGGCGCCTGGGGGATTGGCCGCTTGCGCGCTGCATCAAAGAGCCCCTCTGCCTGAAGTGCACGCTTGAGCGCCTCCATCTCTCGCGAGAGCAGCCCCATGCCGCCAGCGCGCTCAACCGTTGAAGCGACCAATTGATACCGGCTGCGCGGTCCATAAAGGTCAATGCGACCGCGTGCAACCACGATCTCGCCGACGAGCGGGGTTGACTCACCTGGCCGAATCGCGCCGCGGAATCGGACGACATCGAGTGTGGCGTCCTCATCTCGCAAGGTGAGGTATTCGTGTCCCGCCGAGCTTCGTGTGGCGCTCTGCACTTCGCCGACAACCGCACAGTCACTCAAGCTCGGGTCCGTACCGATCAACGCCTTAATCTGCGCAGCCACCTCAGAGACGCTCAGCGCCTCTACAGGAGCGTCAAACTGGTTCAGACCCGCGTCTGGTACTCGCCCGTTCGTGTGTCGACGCGAATAACATCGCCTACGTTCACGAAGAGCGGGACCTGAACGACCAATCCAGTTTCTACTGTGGCTGGCTTGCGCGTTCCCGTAGCAGTATCTCCTGCAAACCCAGGATCGGTCTCCGTTACGGTGAGGTCAAGGTTGATTGGCAACTCCACGCCTAGGGTCTCGCCCTCGTAACTTACGCGATCGAGCTGCAGGCCATCCTTGATGTAGTCCTTGGCATCGCCAAGCTGCTCGGCGGTGATGACAAACTGGTCGTAGGTCTCCGTGTCCATAAACGTGTAGTCGCCACCCTCTGAGAAGAGGAACTGGGCCGTTCGGCGTTCCATAGTCGCACGAGGAAATTTCTCACCCGCCTGGAATGTCTTTTCGACAATGGACTGCTTGCGCACGTTGCGGAACTTGATCCGTACCTGGGCAGAGCCGCGACCCATCTTGATGTGGTGATAGTCAAGGATCTGCCAAAGGTCACCCTCTAGCTCAATCACGACCCCCTTCTTCAGTTCCCCAGTTGAGATCATTGCCTACTCTCCTCTACTCGGCCACGCGCGACCATGCTCATTGCATTCACGAGATTCTAACCGTCAGCCGACAATTATGGGATCTGAGGGGAACCTGGTGAGCACCTCAAGAACTCCCTGTGTGGCATCCACGTGAACGAGGTCCTCAATTCGAATGCCGATTCGCTCCTCCAGGTAGATGCCTGGCTCAACACTAAACACCGTCGGTGAGGGGAGTGGGTCCGTGCTTGCAGCGCGCGACAGGCTCGGCGCTTCGTGCGTCTGTAGGCCGATGCCGTGCCCAAGTCCATGGTCATAGATGCCTGCGCCCGCGCCCATGGCACGCCGAGTCTCTTCGTCGCAGCGTCGCCCCGACGGCATCTCAGTGCCACGATCGGAGATGGTGCGTTTGAGGAGCTCTAGGGTTGCCGCCTGGCCACGAAACACCTGCTCGTACAGCACCAGATCCGCGTCGCTTGCCGTTTGCACAAAGAGGGTTCTAGTCATGTCGCTGCGATAACCGCCCACCTGTGCACCGAAGTCAAACAAGATCACCTCCCCGGCCGTCAAGGCGCGATCGCCTGGACTCCCATGAGGTAACGCTGCGTTGCCACCAGCGAGCGCCGCAACATCAAATGCGAGTGCCTCTGCCCCATCCTCGCGCATGCCGCGCTCGAGGGACCAGGCGAGAGAGGCCTCACTGACGCCGGGCTGAATGTGCGGTCCGAGCCGAGCCAGTGCGCGATCGGCCACCGCGCACGCGGCCGCGATCCGTTCGATCTCCGCCGGCTCTTTTCGTGCACGTTGCGCAGCGCCAAAGCCCTTCACCGAGACCAACTCAGCGCCTGCAGCAGTTGCGGCGATGCGCTCCCAGACAGAGTGGCGCACCATCTGTGGGTCGAGTCCACAACGACGTACTCCTCGCGCGGCGAGCCAGCCTCCGATCGTCTCGCCAACATCACTCCCGTAGTCGAGGGTTGCGAACCCTGGCGCCTCGCGACGTGCCTGCACCGTATACCGAGAGTCCACCAGAACGGCACATTCGTCTGCGGTAATCAGGAGCCATCCACTCGATCCAGCAACCGGCTCCTCATTCGGGCCAAACTCCATCCCAGCGAAATATCGAGCATCGGCATGTGCGGTCAGCAGCAGCGCGTCGAGACCCTCGGCCGCAGCTCGAACCCGAAGCTGAGCGAGTCTCTGAGGGCGCGCGGCGTGATCAGCAGCACGCCATCGCTCAAGGTCACGCCGCGATGGTGCCGCGGCGAACTCCTCGGCGCTTGGCAAGGTGGTTCGCGGCCGCATTACTTCCATCCGTACTTGCGCGCCTTGGCTTCATGTTCGGCGAGCGTCTTGCTGAAGTCGTGCCGCCCGCCGCTATTCGGGATCAACACGAAGTAAAGCTCCTTGCGACTTGAGTCAGGTTCGCGCGCTGCGATGATTGAGGCCAGCGTTGGAGAGCAGAACGGTGCAGGAGGAATGCCACCCCGCACGAAGGTGTTCCACGGAACAAGGTCAGCTGGGACACGCGGCGGAACCAGCCCGGAGTACGGCTTGGCAGGGAATTTCCAGAATTCATACTCTGCCCATTTCGCGAGGGGTAGCTTGCGCAGTGCAGCAGAGTCAGCAACCCAGATGATTGACGGATCCGCGAACAGTCCTTGGCCGAGCTCTAGGCGATAGGTATACACGCCAGCCATCCGTGGGCGTTCATCATCAAGCGCGGCCTCCTTCTCGACAATCGAAGCGAGCGTCAGAATCTCATTGAAGGAGTAGCCGCCCGAAGCACCGCGGTACGCCTCGGGCACCTGTTCAGCGAATCGGTCCAGCAAAATTCGAACAAATGATTCGGCCGTAGCCGAAACTGGCACACTCAATGCGCCAGATCCCAAACGTCCCTCGAGGGTTCCCCCCTTCGGCAAATCTAGCCAGGGGTAGTCAGCAATGATCGCGGTACTCGGCGTGCGCAGTAGGTCTAAGACATCGGCCGCTTCAAATGGTAGGTCTAGTGTGGTGAGCTTGGCGACGATCTGTTCAATACGGAGCCCAGCGCGTATCTCTACTGCAATGGTTGGCTCACGGTATGGATCTGTGAGCGCGGTTGCGACTTCCGTGGGAGTCATAGACGCAGCAACCCTGAAGGTGCCCGCCTGCAGCTTCCCATCAAGTCCCGCCGCGCGCACGGCATAGAGGAAGCCGACTTCGTCGGCAATCAACCCAGCATCGTGAAGCTGGCGGGCGATCATGCTGGTGCTGGCTCCAGAGGCGATCTCCACGGTTACAAGCGTGGGATCTGTCCCCGCCGGCGCGGAGGTGCGGGTCCCAAGGTGATCCTTGATGATGTCGCTGATTAATGGAAGCTGAGCGATCCCAGCGGAACGCACACCGACTGCCACCAGTGTGTCCCCAAAAATGGGTGGGGCAATAACGCGAATTAACGCGATCGCCACCACGACACTTGCAGCGAAGCGAAGCAGACGCGTACGACTCACCCGTGCGCCTCGGCTCGCTGCGCGACGAGCGTATCTGGGTGGATGACTAAGGTTGGATTCAAGGAATCGACAAGGATGAGACGGGCCGCTTCGCGATCAATCGCCGCCCGACGCGCCGCCCGACGAGCGGGGCCCGGTGCACCGCCACCCCCGCCGCGCGGCGCTCGACCGAGCGAAGCCTCGGCGCGTTGAGAGGAGTAACGCTCATCAACGAAGATAACGGGAAGGTTCAGCGCCGCAGAGACCTCGGCTGCCCAGCCCAACGTGCCGGCTGCCTGCTGACTCAACCGCCCGTCGCTGTGGAGCGGGAGCCCCACGACGAGGAGTGTGACCCGGCGCTCAACCGAGATCGTGCGTAATCGCTCAGCATCCGCGGTCGCAGAGTCACGACGCATCATCGTCGGCAATCCGTGTGGAGGCAGCGACCCCTCCTGGATCGCTAGGCCAATACGGCGCTCCCCTAGGTCAACGCCAAGGGCGCGGCGTGGCACGTGGTCGGTCACGAACGGGCCACCGTCACTCCCAACGCTGATGCGAGTGCCGCAGTTGCCGTTTCCGCACTACTCCCAGCTGCGCCACGGCCCTGCCCCATTGCGGCTCGTCCGCCACCGCGTCCCCCGATCGCCGCCGCGGCAGTCCCAGCGAGCGCCCCAGCATCGTGTTCTGAGCTCCCTTCAACCGAGACGAAGATCTCAGGACACTCCGCCGAGCAAACGAGGGCCAGGACCCCCGCCCCCATCGCCTTGCGCAGTTGCTTTCCAACCTCTTTCAGCGCCTCCCCGTCATCGACCTCTATTGCAGCCACAAGGATGGAGATCCCCTCTCGCTTCGTCGCCTGTGCGACGAGGGCACCAGGGTCGACTCGTGATGAGCCGCCCGCTTTGGCCCGGCGCTTCGCCTCCTTCAATTCACTCTGTAGAGTTGCAATGCGCTGCGGTAGTGCGGCGAACTCCTGCGCACCCACCGCCTCAACGCTCGCGTCCAGCGTCCGTGCCTGCTCGCGCAGGTACGCGTCGGCTGCCGTACCCGTCAACGCCTCAATGCGACGCAGGCCAGAACCAATGCTTCGCTCACTGATGATGATGAAGCTGCCGATCTGTCCGGTTGCATTACAGTGCGTACCGCCACACAGCTCGTGGGAGTAGTCTTCCATTCGGACGGTTCGCACGATCTCGCCATACTTTTCATCAAAGAAGGCATCCGCACCGGCGCGCACGGCATCACTCATGCTCATATGAGACACCACAACGCCCATGTCCTCTCGAATCGCACGACGGACCTCTGCCTCCGTTTGATCTCGTTCATCACGCGACAGTGGACGATCCAACGGGTAGTCAAAACGCAGGTACTTCGGGTGCACGAGTGATCCTCGTTGCTTCGCCTCAGCGCCAGCCACAATACGGATCGCACGATGGAGGAGGTGCGTCGCTGTGTGATTGCGCATCGTGTCCGCCCGCCGAACGGCATTGACCGACATTGTGACCGAATCTCCCACGGCGATCGCACCGCTCGCTCGGACGGCATGGATGGTAAGCGCTCCAACCGGTCGCTGGGTGTCGCGCACCTCGGCAATCACCGAACCCTTTATGTTCAGAACGTGGCCTTCATCGCCGACTTGCCCACCACGTTCTGCGTAGAAGGGCGTCTGTGCAACGATCAGGAGCCCCTCATCTCCGGCCGCAAGCGATGAAACCTCCGCACCGTCGCGAATCAGCGCACGCACAGTGGTCACAATCGAAAGCTGCTCGTACCCGACAAATTCCGTCTCTCCAACCCGGCGCAAGATCTCTTCGTACAGCGCCGTCGCAACCGCGATCTCTGCCAGCGCGGCCTTCTTTCCGCCACGGCTGCGCTCACGCTGCTCGGCAAGCAAGCGCTCAAAGGCGCCGCGATCTACAGCGACGCCGCGTTCGGCCGCAAGCTCCACCGTGAGGTCGATCGGGAACCCGTAGGTGTCATGGAGTTTGAAGGCGATCTCTCCACCCAGGAGAGGGCTGCTCTGTGGGAGGTCGTCGGCACGCCGACCGATGACGCTCTCACCCGCTCCGAGACCTTCAAGTGCCTCACGAAGCAGGGCTGAACCTGCATCAAGAGTACGGGCAAATTGCATCTCTTCGCGCTCGATCGCTTCAAGGATTGCCGATTGGGCATCCTTCAAATACGGGTATGCCACGCCCATCAGCGAAATGACCTCACCAGCAACCTGACCGAAGAACGGCTTCGTGATGCCGAGGAGGCGCGCATGGCGCACTGCACGGCGAATGATGCGCCGCAACACATACCCGCGTCCCTCGTTTCCTGGTCGAACACCGTCTGCGATCAAGAAGGTGACTGCCCGTGCATGATCTGCGATCACCTGATAACTAAAGCGCTGCGCGTCAAACTCGTTCATTGAGTGCTTCGTGATTGCGCGCATCGCCGCATGGATGGGCTGGAAGAGATCCGTGTCGTAGTTGGAGAGCACCTGCTGCGACACGCTCGCGAGTCGTTCGAGGCCCATCCCAGTGTCAACACTCTTGAACGGGAGTTCTGTACGGCGTCCGTCGGGATGTTGCTCGTACTGCATAAAGACGAGGTTCCACACCTCAAGCCAGCGTGGGCAGTGTTCGGAGTGGTCTGGCAAGCAATCGGGACCGCACGCAAGATCGGCGCCGCGATCAAAGTGGATCTCCGAGCATGGTCCGCATGGACCAGTCTCGGCCATTCGCCAGAAGTTGGCATCGTTCCCATTGTCGACATCACCCCAGCGAGCAAGTCGATCAGCCGGAACTCCGACCTCGTTCAGCCAGATATCGGCCGACTCTTGATCGTCGCTGTACACCGTAACCCCCAAACGATCAGCGGGAATCCCCGCCTCGACCGTGAGGAACTCCCACGCCCAGAGGATCGCATCGCGCTTGAAATAGTCGCCAAACGACCATGAGCCGAGCATCTCGAAGAGCGTGTGATGACGTGGAGTTCGGCCTACCTCTTCAAAATCGTTGTGCTTGCCCGCCACCCGCAGGCACCGCTGGTAGTCAACGGCACGTCGGTACGAACGAGTCTCGGCTCCACTGAAGAGCTCTTTGAACTGCACCATCCCCGAATTGGTGAAGAGGAGCGTGGCATCCCCCGCGGGGACAAGTGAAGCGCTGGGTACCTCGGTGTGGCCACGCGCAACGAAGAACGCAACAAACCGAGACCGGAGTTCGGCTGCGCTTTGCGTCGGAATTCGAGGGTCTCGTTCCACGCGTGGAGTGTACCCGAGGGGTGCCGAGAGTTACGGTCGCCGACCTCGCTCCCAATCGGTCGCGATCCGCGCCACTAGCCGTTCGCCGAAGAGAGCCCCCACGAGCGGAGCTGGCCACGCGGTGCCCCCCACCGGATACAGGCCACCCAACAGTCGCTCCGCCACCACTTGAGCAAGCAACGCGCCAACAACGGCGCCCACAAGTCCCACGGGGAGCGACGCGCGATTGGAGAGCAAGCGCCCAACCACGAGGGCAACTCCGATCGAGAGGGCGACGAGGAGTGGGGCCGGCTCAATCATGCCGGTCGTGGACGGGCGATCCGCCCGCCCGCCACCAGGGTCTCCCCGTCATACATCACCACCGTCTGCCCGGGGGATGGGGCCCAAAGTGGGTCGCTTAATGCAAGTGACGCCTCGCCACCACCACAGCCAGTGATCGTTCCTCGAACTAGCGTCCCCCGATGACGAATGCGCGCATGCCCCTCCAACGTCTGACCCAACGCAACGGGCCCGTCAGGGGTCGAAACTCCAACAAGCGCAATGTTGCGCACATCAAGTGCAGCGCGAGGGGCGATCGTGATGCGATTCGTAACCGGATCTACCGAGCTCACGTACCGCGCTGCAACGCCGCTCCCAGGTAGCCCTTTGCGCTGCCCGACAGTAAAACCTTCCGTACCCGCGTGTGTACCAACATGAGCACCCGATTCATCGATGATCTCCCCAACGCCGCGGCCGACACCACGCTCGCGCAACAAACTACGGTAGTCCCCATCGGGCACAAAACAAATCTCTTGGCTCTCCGGCTTTTCGGCGGTGACAAGGCCACGCTGACGCGCTGCTTCGCGGACCTCTGGTTTTGTCATGCCCCCAAGTGGAAACCGAGCCCGAGCAATCGCCGCACTATCAAGTCCGTGGAGGAAGTAGGTCTGGTCTTTGTCGGAATCAATCGCTGAGCGCAGCCGCCACGATCCTCCATCCACGGTAACGGCGCGTCGCGCATAGTGGCCAGTGGCAACTGCAGTGCAGCCAAACAGGGCGCTCCCCTTGCCGACTAGCGCGCCAAACTTTACCGCCGTGTTGCAACCAACACAGGGACTTGGCGTCTCGCCACTCGCGTACGCTGCAACAAAGGGGTCTAACACCGAATTGGCAAACTCTTCCTCAAGGTTTTGAATATGAAACGGAATGCCGAGATGGTCAGCGACTCGACGGGCATCATCGGCTGCATCAAGCGTGCAACAACTCTTTCGGTGACCGTCACCTTGATCTGCCGCGCTGTGGAGCCGCATCCAAACTCCAACCACCTCATGCCCCGCCTCAACGAGGAGGGCGGCCGCTACTGAGGAGTCGACTCCGCCAGAGAGTGCGACGAGGACGCGCTCCGGGACGGACGACTCTGGTGCCTCACGCCACCCGTCTGGTAGTCCATTGAGCACGGCTGTAGTCGCCGTCATGCCGGAACCGCTCCGCGGACGCGCTCAAGAACTTCGCGCACGATCCTGGCCGCCGAACGAACCTCGTCCTCCGTTGTCGTTGTCCCAAAGCTGAATCGCAGTCCGCCGCGAGATTCGCTGTCGCTCAGCCCTAGTGCGAGCAGACCCTCAGAGGGCTCCCGTGAGCCGCTCACACATGCAGATCCCGTTGATGCGGCGATTCCCGCGTGGTCGAGCGCCGCGACGAGGTCATCGCCGAGCGCCCAACGTGCTGCATACGAGCGATGCCCAGCAAGGCGAGCCTCACTCGTGAACGGCGCGCCCGTAGCAATGAGACCGAGTGTCGACAGTGGGCCCAATGCTTCATCGAAGGACTGTGCACACGCCTGAAGCCTGTTCCGCGACTGGTCGATGTGCGCGCGATGTGCACGAAAGGCCGCAGCAAATCCTGCTGCAAGCGTCACGGCCTCGGTCCCTCCACGACGACCACGCTCCTGACCACCACCAACAATCATCGGGCGCACCTTTGCCTCGGGGGCGCTGATGAGCGCTGCGACACCGAAGGGGCCTCCTACCTTTGCCGAGCCGATCACAAAATGGTCAGCGCCAATAGTGGAAGCAGTGATGGATCCGTGATACGCCGCCTGGACCGCGTCAATCACGAGCGGTCCTCCCGCTGTCTCCCGCCAGCGCTGTAGTACCTCTGGCCATGGCTGAATCGTACCGACCTCACCAGATGCGAGCGAAAGAAGGCCAGCGGCCCCTTCGGTCGGGCGGCGATGATCCGAGAGTTGCATGACACCATCGGCGCCAAGCGGGATGAGCTCCACATCGCCGCCCATCGCCGCATGCTGGGATGCCAGGGCGCGCGCGCCTCGATGCTCACCGGCCGTTGTGTAGAGGCGAAGTGCAGGCGTCAGCACAGAGTGCAACCCAAGGGCGAGTGCTTCGGAGGCGGTAGCGGTGAACGTGACCTGACGGGGTTCAACGCCGAGGTCCTGCGCAAGGCTTGATCGTGCTTCATCAAGGACGGCTCGCGCGCGCCGCGCTTCGGCATGACCGCCGCTAGGATTTCCGATCCCTGCACGCTGGAGGTCGGACATGAGTGCCACCACCTCGGGGCGTGTCGGCGAGCCAGATGCGTGGTCGAGGAAGATGCGAGGTCGACTCATCGGGTGGAGGCTACTGCGACTCCCGCATCTCGGCGCGGCGACCCGCCTCGCGACGCCGGTCGTTCTCGTTCAAAAGCCTCTTGCGCAGGCGGAGTGCCGACGGTGTGACCTCAATCAGCTCGTCTGGACCGATGAACTCTAGTGCGTTCTCCAGCGCCATACGCCGCGGCGGAGTCAGACGGATCGCCTCGTCGTGAGAGTGCGTGCGCATATTCGTCAGCTTCTTCTCTCGAACTGCGTTGACATCCATATCACCTGGCTTCGCGCTCTCGCCGATGATCTGCCCCTCGTAGGTCTGCTCGCCCTCGCTAACAAAGAGTTCGCCACGCTCCTGGATTCCATAGAGGGCATATCCAGTCGTGACGCCAGTGCGATCTGAGATGAGGCAGCCATTCGTCCGATGCGGAATCTCGCCTACCCAAGGCTTGTATCCCGCGGAGAGTTGGTGGATCAACGCGGTGCCTCGCGTCTCCGTCAGGATTCGTCCCCGCACCCCGATGAGGCCACGAGTTGGGATGAGGAAGTCAACACGTGCACGACCATCCGCGCCATGCTGAATGTTCTCCATGCGAGCGCGCCTCTCGGCCATGATCCCCGTGATCACGCCAACAAAGTCAACAGGAACGTCAATGGTTAGTTGCTCAAACGGCTCCTCAATCCCTGACTCCGTGCGATGAATGAGCACCTCGGGGCGCGAGACTTCAAGTTCAAATCCTTCGCGGCGCATCTGCTCAACAAGGATTGCGAGTTGCAACTCACCTCGGCCACGCACTTGGAACGCCTCTCCCGAATCGGTAGGGCTGACCTCAATCGCAGGATTTCCAAGCACCTCTTTCTCAAGTCGAGCCTTTAGCTGGCGTGAGGTGAGGAATTTTCCATCTTTGCCGCCGATTGGACTTGTGTTCACTCCAAAGGTCATCTGCAGGGTGGGTGGGTCTACGTGTAGTCGCTCGAGTGGACGAGGATCGGCAGGATCAGTGATCGTCTCACCGATCTCAACGTCGGCGAGGCCCGCAATGCCGACGATCTCTCCCGGTCCTGCCTCCGCGACCTCAACTCGGTCAATACCTTGTGGGAGCGTGAGGCTTGTCACTGATCCCGTGACGGATCCTTCATCACGAATGACGCTGATCTTCGCCCCCTTGCGGACGAATCCATTTCGAATCCGGCCAACGGCGATGCGCCCCACGAAATCGTTGGCTGCGAGATTGGTGATGAGCACCTGCAACGGATGACCAGGTTCATGGAGTGGCGCTGGCGCCGTCTCGAGGACGCAGTCCAGAAGTGGCACGAGATCGATGCCGGGAGCCTCGATATCTCGCGTCGCAGTGCCGGCTCGGGCATTGGTGTACACGATTGGGAAATCAATCTGCTGCTCATTTGCCCCAAGATCGAGGAAGAGTTCATAAACCTCGTCGATGACCTCTTTGATGCGGGCGTCCGGTCGATCGATCTTGTTGATCACGAGAATGACTGGCAGAGAGCGTGCAAGCGCCTTGGAGAGGACATACCTCGTCTGTGGGAGCGGACCCTCAGAGGCGTCGACGAGCAGTAGAACCGCATCAACGGCGAGAAGGCTGCGCTCGACCTCGCCGCCAAAGTCAGCGTGGCCGGGAGTGTCAACGATGACAACGCGGACCCCTTTGAAGTTGATCGCAGTCTCCTTGGCAAGGATCGTGATCCCCTTCTCTCGCTCGAGGTCGCCGCTGTCCATTACGCGCTCCACGAGCTCCTCATTTGCTCGGAAGGCACCGTTCTGGCGAAGGAGGCTGTCTACCAGGGTTGTTTTGCCATGGTCAACGTGCGCAACGATACCCACCGTGCGGATGCCGGTTTGCGCGACGAGACCTGCGGGAGGATTTGCTGTGGTCATCGTCAGATTCTCGCACGCTTCGCCGACCCGTATACTTTGGCCATGACGGTCGCTGCCCACATCATCATTTCTGGCGCCCCGAGCGAGGCCGACGCGAACCGTCGTGACCTCTCACGGTTAGTTGAAGCGGCCTGGTCTGGCGGCGCGCACCCGATCCTGATCTCTGGGCTGGCACCGGGAGAACCTGCGCCAACCCTGAGCCGCGTAACCCCCTCCGCGGACTTCGCCGCGGTCGTTGCCGATGCGTTGAACGACGTTGCTGGAACCACGGCAATCATCACGCTCCCAATCAGCCACGCGGGGATTGACCCTGAAACCATCACCGCCCTCATTGCCGCACACGGGCGGCAAGCGCAGCAGATCCTCGTCGCCTCGCGAAATGGGATCGCTGGACCAGTGCGACTCACACCGATCAATGGAACGACGGAGGGCGAACGATCGTTAGAGTGCGGCGATGAGGGGGCTGTGAGCGCGTCGGACGGTCGCGCACAACTTGCCTACGAAGCGCCACCCGTGGACATGAGCGCCGTAGATCCGTGGGAGCAGCGCGGCGCCCAGGCCGAAGAGCGCTAACCCCGTACTGGCCGCACCGCGAGGCCGAGCTCGGCCCACTGACTGGCATCGGGCTCTGAAGGCGCCTCCAACATCAGATCGCTACCCGACTGAGTTTTCGGAAAGGCCATCACTTCGCGAATGTTGATCTGACCAGCAAGGAGGGCAGCCCATCGCTCCACACCGAGGGCGATACCTCCATGCGGAGGCGCACCGTACTCAAAGGCATCAAGGAGTGCTCCGAACTTTCCTCGAGCCCCTTCCAAGGTATGCCCCATGAGTGCAAACGATCGCTCCAGCATCGCTCGATCATGAATTCGAATCGAGCCGCCACCAAGCTCCCAACCATTCAAGACGATGTCGTACTGCTGCGCGAGCGCTCCAGCTGCAGGGTCACTTTCGCTCCGCCTGTTCAGATCGCCCGAGGATGTTGCGAGCAGGCTTACGTGTTCTGGCACTGGCGCGGAGAACGGATTGTGGGTCGCGTCCCATCGACTCGACTCGGGCTCCCACTGGTACATCGGGAACCGATGCACCCAGCAGAAGGCGAGCACATCGGGATCTGGGATACCCATCTCAATCGCCACCTCAACTCGAAGACGGCCCAACACCTCAGCAGAGAGAATCGGCGGGCCCGCGACGATCAAGAGGAGATCGCCATTGCTGTGGGTGCTCTTGCCACCTGTGGCTGTCCAGAGGACTTCAATGGACTCAGGAGTAAGGAATTTCGCAATGGGCGAGCGGATCTCGCCATCCGGCTGCAGCGCAATCCAGACCAGCCCATCAGCGCCGTAGCGCTTTGCCTGCTCCGTTAGATCATCCACCTCTGAGCGCGTGACACCACCTCGACCGGCCACACGAATCGCACGGACACGTCCGCTTCGCGCGCGGGTCTCGTCAAACACCTTGAACCCTGTGGCTTCGGGAAGTGCGGCGCCAAGATCGATCAGCTCCATACCAAAGCGGATATCTGGCTTATCAGAGCCGTATCGCTCCATCGCCTCCTCATACGTGAACGTAGGAATCGGCAACTGCTGGATAGGGCGATCGGGGCGAATTCGCTTAGTAACCTCAATGACCATAGATTCAACAAACGCACGCACGCTTGCCTCATCAACAAAACTCATCTCAATGTCAAGTTGAGTGAACTCTGGCTGGCGGTCGCCGCGAAGATCTTCATCGCGGAAACAACGCGCAATCTGGAAGTAGCGGTCAAATCCAGCGACCATGAGCAGCTGTTTCATCTGTTGGGGTGATTGTGGCAGGGCGTAGACACTCCCCTGCTGAAGTCGGGACGGAACGATGAAGTCACGCGCGCCTTCTGGCGTCGATTTGATCAGGATTGGGGTCTCGACCTCGACGAATCCATGTTCATGATGGACCTCGCGGATGGCCTGCACCATGGCACTGCGGAGCAGGATCCGGTCGCGAAGTGGTTCGCGACGAAGATCTAGATAGCGGTACTTCAATCGCAGACTCTCATCCACTGGAGCATCTGTGTCATTGATATAGAAGGGTGGCGTCTTCGCCTGGGAAAGCACCGTCACCACTTGGCCGGCGATCTCAATCCCACCCGTGGCGAGCTTCTCGTTCTCGGTCCCAGCCTGGCGTGGTGCAACGGTCCCCTCGACGGCAATGACCCACTCACTGCGCGCATCGGTGAGAGCCGCGTGTGCTTCAGGGGCGACCGCGGCATCCACCACCACCTGCACGATGCCGTAGCGGTCTCGAAGGTCGATGAAAACGAGGCTGCCGTGATCACGGCGGCGATGGATCCAGCCGGCGAGGCGTACCGTGCGGCCAACATCCTGCAGCCGCAAGGCGCCGCAGACATCAGTACGAAGTCCCGTTGAAAGTTTAGCCGCGTCGCTCATCTCACCCCTTACCCTGCACCAGTCGCCGCGCCGCAGCGATCACTGCGCCACGTTCCGCAGGCTCCCCTTGACTCGCCTCGGTGAGATCTCGCAAGGTGAGACGTCCATCTGGCTCCACGATGATGACTGCTCGTGCGCCATCGCGCACGGCGCCCTCCAGCTGCTTGCCGATCTTGCGGGAACTGATGTCCGCACGGGCGCTGACCCCCGCCGCGCGAAGCTCAAGCGCGGTAGCGATGCGGAGTGCGATGGACTCCGGCTCAATACCAGCCACAACGATGGCTGGCCCCTTCGCGTGCTCTGGGAGGAGTCCGCGCTCCTCAAGGGCGAGCACGACACGATCGATACCGATCGCAAATCCAATTGCGGGCGTGGCGGTGCCACCAAGCAGCTCCACGAGGCCGTCGTAGCGGCCGCCGCCACCAAGAGCACCCTGCTGGCCCTGCTCCCCTGGAAGGAGGTACTCCCACGCGGTACGGGTGTAATAGTCCAACCCCCTTACGATGCTTGGCGCCGCTACCACAGTGACGCCAATCGTTGCTAGACCTTTTGTGATCGCCGCATGATGGGATGCGCACGCTGCGCAGAGGTGGTCGGTAATTCTTGGCGCTGTTGCGGCATGGGCGACCGCGACCGGCTCTTTTGAGTCGAGTAGACGCAGTGGATTTGCGGCGAGTCGTGATCGATCCACCTCACTCAGTTGAGGTGCAATTGACGCGAAGTGTGCCTGTAGCAGCGCAACAAATGCGGGGCGGCACGTCGCACAACCTACAGAGTTGAGATGCACTTCAACGTCGGTGAGTCCCAAATCGCGGAGGTAGGCGGCGCCGAGAGCGATGACCTCAAGGTCTGACCCCGGTCCACTGTCGCCGATCGCCTCTACGTCGAATTGAGTGAACTGCCGATAGCGGCCCTTCTGCGGGCGGTCGTAGCGGAAGAGGTGCGCAACGGTGGCGAGTCGCACTGGTTGGGGCTGTGAGCGCATACCGTGTTGAAGATAGGCACGGACCATGCCAGCGGTCGCTTCAGGTCGAAGGGCGAGCGCCACTGCGTCGTCCCCGCGCGGCTCCAGACGGAAGAGCTCTTTCGACACAATGTCCGAGGTGCCGCCGACGGCGCGCTCAAAGAGGGCACTCTCCTCGGCGAATGGCAGCTCAATCCGAGCGTATCCAGCAGCATCGGCAGCGGCCCACGCGCGATCAACGGCCCAGCCGTGGGCTGAGGCGAGAGGCTCCAAGAGGTCACGAAGTCCGCGTGGGGATTGGAATCCGCTCACTGGTGTTGCTCCCGCGACACACTGCGCACGCCACGAACGCGTTCTAGGCGCGCCATCAAGCGGGCGAGTTCACTGATTGAGCCGACCGCCAGGGTCATCAACATCTCCGCATTCGTTTGGCCCGTGGTTTGCACGGTAGCCGACATAATGTTGACCTTCTGTTCAGCCACCACCTGCGTGATCTCAGTCAAGAGTCCAGTGCGATCTGTCCCCTCCACTCGAATGGTGACTGGGTAACTCTCCGTCGTCGCGGGGGTCATCTCCCACTCCACGTCAATCAGGCGCGATGCCTCTCGGGCTGACGTGGAGGCATCGCACGCAGCGAGGTGGACCGTCACACCCTTCCCCCGCGTGATGAATCCAACAATCGGATCGCCCGGTAGGGGCCTGCAGCATCGTCCAAAGCGGGTCAACAGGTCTGGCACGCCCTTCACGCGGATGCCACCCGTCCGCTCTGCAGGGGCGACGGCACTTGCACTCGCACTTAACGGCAGGAGCGATTTCGAATCATCAGCGGCAACGCCCAATCGCGAGACTACCTGTTGAGAGCCCACGGCGCCATACCCAATTGCCGCATAGAGATCGTCCACACTACCTTGATTCAACTGCTTGGCCACCTCTTCGAGCCGTTCACGACCGATCGAATCGAGCGTAGTACGTGCGAGGCGCCGCAGCTCGCGCTCAAGAGAATCGCGTCCGTGTTGAATGTTCTCATCGCGTTCTTGATGCTTGAACCACTGTCGAATCTTGTTTCGAGCCTGACGCGTGGTCGCTACATTCAGCCAATCTCTACTTGGACCGTGTTTTCCGCGAGCGGTCACCACCTCGATGATGTCGCCCGACTTTAGTCGATACTCCAATGGCACCAAGCGATTATTCACCTTTGCGCCAATGCACCGATGTCCAATATCTGTGTGCACCAGATAGGCAAAATCCAGCGGTGTAGCGCCCGCAGGCAGCTCCTTTACATCCCCCTTCGGGGTAAACACATACACCTGATCCTGAAAGACATCGAGCCGAACGCCCTCTAGGAACTCTGAGGCATCGGTGACGTCCCTCTGCCACTCGAGCAACTGTCGCAACCAGGCAAGCTTCGCGTCATATGCAGCGTCAGGCTGCGTGCCGTCTTTATAGCGCCAGTGAGCGGCGATGCCGACTTCGGCAACCTCGTGCATAGATCTCGTCCGGATCTGAACCTCGAGTGGCCGTCCATCAAGCGCCACCACGGCGGTATGGAGGCTCTGGTAGAGGTTGTTCTTTGGGACTGCAATGTAGTCGTCAAACTGATTAGGGATAGGACGCCAGACGCTGTGCACCGCGCCTAGCGCCGCGTAGCAGTCACGAAGGTTCTCCACGATGACTCGGATTGCGTACACGTCATAGATCTCCGAGAAGTCACTGGATCGTCGTGCCATCTTCTTGTGGATGGAGTAGAGGTGTTTTGCGCGTCCTGAAAACTCTGCATGGATCCCCGCGCGTTCCAGTTCGGGCTTGAGCACCGCGATCGCACGCTCCACATAATCAGCGCGCATATCACGCCGCAGGTCAACCATGCTTGCCAGTTCGCGATATCGATCGGGCTCCAATGCCTTGAAGGCGAGATCCTCAAGCTCCCATTTCATCTGCCAGATGCCAAGTCGCTCGGCCAACGGCGCATAGATCTCTAGGGTCTGTCGGGCAATCCGTCGCTGCTTCTCGATTGGGAGTGCCGCCAAGGTTCGCATGTTATGAAGTCGGTCACCAAGTTTGATCAAGACAACCCGAATGTCTTGGGCCATGGCCAAGAACATCTTGCGAATGTTTTCGGCGTGCTGCTCCTCGGCGCTCATTGCCGAGAACTTGCTGAGCTTCGTCACCCCATCGACAAGGGTTCCCACCTCGTCACCAAAGCGCTCCGAAATTTCCGCTGTTGTCACCGACGTGTCTTCGGGGACGTCATGGAGGAGCGCCGCCGCAAGTGTCGCGGTATCGAGTCCTAGTTCAGCCAAGATCAGCGCTGCCTCGGCGGGGTGTGTAACATACGGCTCGCCCGAGGCACGCACCTGTGCGCCGTGCGCCTCGACCGCAAAGAGGAAGGCGTCGTCAACGATCCGAGCCCCCTCCGCGGTGGCGCTCCCTGCGGCGACCTTTTGGAGCAACGCCGCGCGAAGATCCTCTACTGGACGAGCAAGGGCGCGTACTTTGGCGATTGGATCCGCAACTGGTCGAGGTGACCGAGTTGTTTTCGCCTGTGGCTGTGGCTCAAGGCTCATGATTCGGGAGGATAGCCCAGCGAGGCGAGTGCACTCCGAGCGACCCCCTCTTCATCCCATGGCTCATCATGTCCACGACGTTCGATCGTTCGCTCATGTCCCTTCCCGGCAAGGAGGACGACGTCCCCTGGTCGCGCTGATCCTATGGCGAGGCGGACGGCCTCGGCTCGGTTGTGTTGAATGACCAGCCGCTCTCCTCGGTTCGGGGCGACGGCGAGGAAGGCGGTGCGGATCTCCTCGGCGATGAGATCAGGATCCTCGCCTCGCGGATCTTCATCAGCGATCCAAATCTCATCGGCCGCGGTCGCCGCCTGACCAATGGCGCCCCGCCGACCACGATCACGCTCACCCGCTGCACCAGTAACCAGCAACAGCCGACCACCAGGCACGCACATGGCGCGAGCTACTCCGATCGCCGCTCGAAGCGACGGTCCCGTATGCGCGAAATCAATGAGGACGCGGAAGGGCTGGCCACTGTCAATGATTTGACTGCGACCTGGCGGACCAGGTTCGGCTTCAATCGCAGCGCGTGCTCGTTCAAGTGGCAGACCCCAGGCGGAGAGCAGGGTCAGTGCAGCCGCCGCATTGGCGGCATTGATTCGGCCAGGCATCGTGAGATCAAGTGTCATGCGCTCACCGTTGACCAGGACCTCGTGTTCGGAATAGGCATCAAACCGAGCAACGTGCAGACCAGCGCTCGCCGCGGCTCGAGCGAACGGTTGCACCTCAGGATCCGTCGCGTGCACGACCACCACGAGCGGCAGCTTGCGGTTTTGACTTGCCGTGCTACCGACCGTCTTCGTCACGAGCTTGGCCTTCGCTGCGCGATAGTGCTCGAGCGAATCGTGGAAGTCCAAGTGGTCTGGCGAGAACGTGGTGTAGATTGCGGCGGCGAAACCAATCGCTCCAACTCGCTCCAGCTCAAGACCATGACTCGTGCTTTCAATGACGACCGCTTCATCGCCCGCTTCAACCATTTGGCGAAGCGTTCGTTGTAGTTCGGGAGCCTCAGGCGTCGTCTGATGGGCTGCCGCCCCCCGCTGCGCGCCGCCGATCCTATTGATCGCCGTTGAGACCAAGCCAGTCGGCAGTCCCGCCGCAGTCAGTGCCGTTGAGAGAAAGGTCGATGTCGTGGTCTTACCGTCGGTGCCGGTAACACCAATCGCGATCAACTCGTCCGATGGGTCGCCCTCCCACCAGGCTGCCGCATGTGCAAGTGCAGCACGTGCATTCTGCACGAGCACAACTGGAACGGATGCATCAACCGGTCGCTCGGAGAGAACCGCCACCGCGCCTCGTGCGACTGCCTCGCCAACGAATGCTGCTCCGTCGCGTACGCGACCTGGAATTGCAACAAAGAGCGAGCCAGGTTGAATACGGCGCGAATCATGGGTCGGGGCGCCGCGCAGGTTGACACGCTCATCAACGGCCTCGCGGAGGAGCTGAACCTGGTCGAGTCGCGCGATGAGGTCAGCGAGGAGTTTTGATGTCATCAACCGCCTCCCCTGATGCGGCCGAGAAGCGAACGAAGCCGTAGCGCACGAGGACGGATCACGAAACGGTGTGCCCCCGCCATTGGAGTCCATACTGCGCCAAACGATGCCTTGTGCGCGTACAGTCCATGCATCGCATCCCCCTCGACAGGCATCGTACGGCGACCTGCCACATCAACACCACCAAGGTCTGTGATCCGCCGCTCAGCCGCTGCTACTTTGATTGCCTCCCAACGAAGCATCGCCAAGGCACCAGGAGTCTCTTTTCGCACGGCTGGATCATCCCCGGATGCGTCCGTCGTGATTCGCTCGCCGTGTCGCAAGATCACCAGAAATGCGATCACTCCGCCAGTCGCTCCGTGACACACGAGGAGTTCGGCACGCTCCGTTGCGACCAACTGATCCCACCAACGAATCATTGCCGCCGTCGAGCCCAGCGCAAACGACTTCCGTTGCGCTGTCGCCTCGAGAAGCCCCTTCACAGTTGACCACAACTGTGCACGAGCCGGTTCTTCCGTTAAATGAGTGACACGTTGCGTCTTAAGGCCCGCCCGCTCCGCAAGTGTGATGCGCTGACGGGTGCTCTTGGCGATCCCATCAAATAGCTCTCCCTCGGCGGCGCCGCTCGCGGTCGCGTGAAGCACCATCGTGTGCTGGCTCGGGAAGATCTCTTCAGATCGAACAAAGCCGGCGGCTCGGTATGCAGCATCCGCAACTTCTCCCGCCTGCAGCCACGGATCAACATCAAGCGCGATCAATCCATGCTCCGCCCCAAGCCATTGGGCTACGCGTGTCATGCGCTCCGTGACCGTTGAGATCGTGGCGGGCGGGGCACCCCATGGCAGTAGCGGCCCACGCGGCGCATGACCCTTAGGGAGACCGAAGAGCGGAGCCCGATTCACCAGGATGCCGAGCGGTTCCCCATCAACCTCAAGTGTGATCGCTTGGCGACCAAGGCCCGCTCGATAGGCCAACCATGCACTCCCTTGATGGACATCACCCCCGGGAGCGTCAACCGTGCGGCGATCCCAGTCATCGCGAGCGTCGGACGTGGCGAGGGAGACGCGACGAATGGTCATTCAGGGGTCTCCGCACGCAGGATGATCGGACGTAGCCCCTTGGGCGCGACCTGCGCAACGCGTCGCAGCAGTGGCAGCGCCTCAGGACGTCGCGCTGCGATGGTGAGCGCGACGTAGGCCATCAGCCCGACGGCAGTGCCAAGTGCGGCGATCGCCGATCCCGAAAACACTCCTAACACTCTCGCATCACTGAGGAGCGGCATGGTCACCGCCGCTGCAATCGCAGCTGAAAGCGCCGACGCGAGCGTCGCGAATACCAGAACGCCAAGCACCGTGGCACCCGACAGTGTGCGCTTCTGCACCACGAGCAACAGCATGAGAAGTGACGCTTCCAGCCACGTTCCAATCGGTAGGGCGGCTGCGATCCCTACGACTCCGAGCCCTGGGACCAAGAGGGTCGCGAACATGAAGATCACCGCGCTCCCACCAAGTTCGGCTACGGTGGGCCGTGCGGTATCTCGCAGCCCATAGAAGAGTCGCACGGCGACCGAGATCACACCATGCGCCACTAGGCCAACGAGGAGCAGCCGAAGTAGGTCGGCCGTCGCCGACGTAGCCACGGAGTTCACACTACCGCCGACGACGAGTCGAACGGCGTCATACGCGTACAGACCGCCCAGCGCCGCGATTGGCGCCATCAACCAGATCACTGATCCGATGCTCGATGTTGTGAGCGTGCGCACAGCAGCGCGGTTACCGCGTGCCTCTTCTGCGGCCACCTTTGGCAGAACAGCGATACCGATTGATGAGGTGACAAGTGCGAGCGGTACCTGCAGCAGGGTAAATGCGTAGGACCAGATCGTGATCGCTCCAGCACCAGTCGTTCCTGCTAGCGAGATGAGGTACGCCAGAAGCATCTGCACGATAACCACCGAGCCGACGCGCGGCAGCAGCGAACGAAGCGCATCGCGGAGCAGCGGGTCGCCAAAATCCGGTCGGGCTGGACGCAGACTGCTACGCATGAGCACTGTTCCTGCGATCAAGAGCACGGCAACCGCACCGAGCGCAGTGCCAATCGCGGGACCGTACCCACCTGCCGTGGGCCCTCCTATCAAGGCTCCCGCGATCGTGCCGCCGCTGTAGACCAACCCTGTGATCGCCGTGACCCCGAACTGCGATCGAGCCGCAGCTGCGCTGCCGCAGATTGCGGCGAGCGCTAAGGCGATGGTGGCGACGAGCAGGATGACACTCAGATCCGCAACCTCACGTTGCTGCGCGGTGGTCAAACCACCGACGAGTATTTGACTCAGTGCGTCGGCGCCGACGACGACGGTGATCGAGAGTACCGAGAGCAGTGCCAGCATCGCGGCTATCACGGAACCGACAAGCCTACGGGCACGTTCTCGCTCTCCCCGCTCCATCAGGGCGCTCAGTTGAGGAACGAGTACCGTTGCGATTGAACCGGCGGCAACCAGCGCAAACACAATATCCGGAATGCGGAACGCAGCAAGAAACGGATCCAGGGCACCACTCGCACCAAAGACGGCCACCAGGACCGAAATGCGAATCCAACCAGCGAGGCGCGAAGCGAGTGCGCCGATTGCAAGGACCAGACTGCTCCGCGCTGTACTGGCACGGGCCATGGGAGTTGCACTTGATGGCTTCATGGCCGCTCGCCAGCGCGTTTTGCACGGGGATGGGCTGACGCATAGAGCCCTCGCAGTCGCGCTGTTGATACGTGGGTATACACCTGCGTCGTGCCAAGACTCTCATGTCCAAGGAGCTCCTGGACCACGCGCAGGTCGGCGCCGCCATCAAGCAGGTGCGTCGCGAAAGAGTGACGAAGCGTGTGAGGGTGAAACGCCTCTGGCAGCCCGGCTGCACGAGCAATGTCATCTAGGCGCGCTCGTGCACCACGCTCTCCCAACGGCTCCCCGTTGCGATTTAAAAAGAGCGACGAATGCTCTTGTGATGCGAGCTGCGCGAGAGCTGGGCGACCTTCAGCAAGATACGCTTCAAGCGCGCGGCGGCACGGCGATCCGAAAAGGGCGACCCGTTGTTTTTCCCCCTTGCCCGTCACCTTTACCTCGCCCCGCCCCAGTTGGAGGTCGGCAACCCTGATAGCGACGACCTCTGCGATTCGCAGACCAGCGCCATACAGCAGCTCAATTAGTGCGGTGTCGCGTAGCGACAACGGCCTCGAGGTGCCGAGCGCCGCCTGTGCGATCAATTGTTCAACTTGGGCGGTAGAGAGAACATCTGGCAGCCGCTTCTCGCGCTTAGGACGCGCCAATGCATGTAGAGGATCTTTGGCAACACTCCCCTGCCTCACCCAGAATCGATAAAACGTTCCTAGGGCAGCGAGCCGCTGCTGCACCGTTGACCGCTCTCCGTCTTCGCTCAACAGCGCGATGTAGCGGCGGAGGTCCGCACGACTCGGTGATCGCCAATCGATCCCTTCTGAATCGCACCAGACCATCAGCCGCTCGACCACCGTCTGATAGGAGCGCTCTGTTGCAGCCGAGAGCGCGCGAGCGCGCAGGTGCACGATGAACGGTGCGATGCGCGGATCGGTCATCGCAGCAGAGCGCTGCGCGACGGGAGCCGGTTCGCGGCCCCGAGCCATCAGGCCGATTCCGCCTGATCGGCAGGCGGGCCTCCAGCAGTGGTGATCCCGCCTGAATCTTGATCGTGGCTCCCGGCGCCCCCGCTCGTTCTGGATGCCGCCTTCTCCTTCGCTTTGGCCTTAGATTTCCCCTTCGACCTTGACTTGATCTTCACTTTGGAAGTAGCGCTCGTCGCGCGCGTCGCCTTGCCATCAGTGGCGCCACTTCCACCGCGACGTGGGCGCTTCGGTGCCCACGCGAGTGGATTGGGAACGCCGCCGCCAATCACAGCACCAACGGTGACCTCTGCCGGGAGATCAACTCGAGCACCACAACGGGTACAGATGCCGCCCTCATCGTCCCTGCCAATGACCGCACCGCACTCGGCATGCGTCGCACCAGTCGGGCGGGGCCGAATCGTCTTGCACTCTGGATATCGATCACAGGAATAGAAGTAGGTACCGCGCTTGTTGTTCTTCTTTGGCCCGAGCTTTCCCCCATGCTCCACCCCACACACTGGGCAGAGCGCTTCAAACTCCAATTTGAATTCCGCTGGAACCTCAGCCTTGGGGATGTACTTGCATTCGGGGTAACGGCTACAGCCGAGGAACCATCCAAATCGGCTCCGCCGCTGGGCCATAACGCCCCCATGCTCCGCCCCGCACACTGGACAGGGGAGGCCCGCTCCCTCAAGGGTTGGCGCATCTCCAGAGGGTGAGTCGTCGCCGACCACTTTCGACAGGGACTTGCGCTCTGCATGCTCTGGATAGAGGGTGCAGGCCAAATACCAACCGAACCGGCCGAGACGCTCTTCCATCGGATGACCTTCAGAACACTTCTCATCACTGGCTCTGTTGCGGAACTCTCCAGCACCAATAGATTGCGCCTTCTCAAGCACGAGTGGATCAAAGGTGCTCCAGAACTTTTGTAGGACCTCACGCCAATTAGCTCGACCCTCGGCAACGGCGTCCAGGTCCTCTTCCATGCCCGCCGTAAATCCAAGGTCAACGAAGGTTGCAAAGTGTGTGGTGAGTAGGTCGCATACAGTTTCTCCAAGCCGAGTTGCTCGGAGACGATTCTCCTTGTCGCGATCTACGTACTCTCGCTCTTGGATGCGCTCAATGATGGCGGCATAGGTGGAGGGGCGACCAATTCCGTGTTTCTCGAGCTCTTTTACGAGCGTCGGCTCAGTGAAACGCGGCTCCGGCTTGGTTGCGTGCGGAACCCCCTCAACCGTCGCAACGGTTCCACTCGACCCTTCGGGGAGGTCGGGGACCTTCGCCTCGGCATCCTCCTCTTCGTCATCGCGCCCCTCGAGATAGACCGCTGTGAAGCCTGGCTCAAGGGTTCGAGTTGCAACGGTCTTGAGGCGATCAGATCCAGCGTTCCAGATGAGTGTCGTCGATGCGGAGAGTTTGTCTGGCATCTGCGATGCGATGGTTCGTCGCCAAATCAGGGTGTATACCTTGAGCTCTCGGTCATCAAGATATGGGGCGGCAAGCTCTGGCGTTAGCGCCAGATTGGTCGGCCGGATCGCTTCGTGCGCCTCCTGGGCGCTCTTTGACTTTGACGCATATTGGCGCCCACCCTCTACCAACATCTCTGGGCCGAATCGTTCACGGATCACAACTGCCGCGTCACTGATGGCCTGTTGGCTCAGCGTTGGTGAGTCGGTTCGCATGTAGGTGATGAGCCCAGTGCGCTCGCCGCCGATCTCTACGCCCTCATAGAGCTTCTGCGCCAGCTGCATCGTGACCCGCGAACGAAAGCCGTGCTTGCGTCCCGCCTCCTGCTGCAAGGTCGAGGTGGTGAATGGCGGAACGGGGCGCTGCTTGCGTGTGCTCTCGCTGCGCTCAGTGACGACGGCGTCAGCGCCCGTAAGGCGCGTGACCGCTGCAGCGGCGGCCTCTGGATCAAGCTCAAGAACCTCCCCCTTCGCGCCGATGAGGGTTGCGGGTACGGTCATTTCGGGGGCGAGTGCGGGTCGGATCCCGATCTCAACCGTTGTGTAGTGGCGAGGGATAAAGGCCCGAATGGCCCGCTCGCGCTCGACCACCAGGCGCAAGGCGACGGACTGCACCCGTCCAGCGGAGAGCTTCGGCTTCACGAGGCGTGAGAGCAACGGTGAGAGTCGATAGCCAACAAGTCGATCGAGGATCCGACGTGCCTGCTGGGCGTTGACCAGGTCTAGGTTGATGGCACGGGGGTGAGCGAAGGCCTCAAGAATGGCCCCCTTGGTGATCTCACTAAAGGTCACCCGGTGCCGCTCAGCATCGGGGATTCCCAGTGCCTCAGCAACGTGCCACGCGATTGCCTCCCCCTCACGATCTAGGTCGGTAGCAAGCCACACCGCCGACGCCTTCTTTGCGGCACGAGTGATGTCATCAAGTCGCTTCTGCTTCTCCTCGATGATCTCGTAGACGGGGGTGAAGCCGTTCTCAACGTCAACGGCCATGCTCCCTTTCTTGGTTTTTTGGGGGAGATCACGGATATGGCCGTAGGAGGCGAGCACGGTGTAATCGGGGCCAAGGTACCGTTCAATCGTCTGAGCTTTCGCTGGAGACTCGACGATGACGAGGTTGGTGGCTGCCTTTGTCATGGGCGAGAGCGTAGCACCGCCCCGCGAATGGACCGCCAGCGCCCCCCGCGCTGTTCGATCAGACCGCGCATGTGCAGCATCGTCAGCGCGGCCACGAGGGCCCCCGGGGATTCGCCCGCAAGATCGGTTAAATCTCCCTCCGACACCCCATCTGCCCCAACCGAGACCACTCTGCGCAGTAGTTCACCTTGCAGGCCCTCGAGCTCTTCAGGTTCATCGGGTCGCCAGGGCGATTGATGGTGGACTCTCCCACCAGAACATCCCTGCAAAGACGATGCACAGACAGAGAGCCACGTGCGGAGGTCCGAGGTGCTGCACAGGAGCGTGGGGGTGGGCACCTCCACGAGTCGCAAAGACAACTCCCATGCGTGTTGCACCCAACGTTGACCCCCCTGTGCGGTCTCGGATCCATAGGGTGCCGTCACAAACGCCACTGGGAGGCCAAATTCCGTAGCCGAATCAGCGGTCATCAACGCGCCAGAACCCAGTGGTGCCTCGACCACGATGAGCCCGTCGCAGAGTGCCGCAAGGAGGTGATTGCGGGCGGCAAAGCTCCATGCGGCAGGTGGAGTATGTTCGGCTCGATCCGAAAGCAACAGCCCAGACTCTTGAATCCGCTGTGCCAAACCTTTCGCGCCAGCGCGCACCCCGAGTGGAGCCGGGCTGGGCAGAACGGCAACGGTCACTCCCCCAGCCTCGAGCGCCGCCCAATGTGCCGCCTCATCGATGCCCCGTGCCAGTCCAGAGACCACGCACCAACCCGCCTGAGCGACCTGGTAAGCGATCTGCCGTGCAGCAGCGAGTCCGTGTGAGGAGGGGCGTCGTGTCCCTACAATTCCGATGGAGGGCGTGCCAAGGACCTCCTGCCGGCCCATCGTCCATAGGGGGCGGCGGCGATCAGCGTCTGGGTCTAGCCCGAGCCGGGTGCTGCGCCGTTCAGGTATTCGCTCATCGCCTGGCAGTAGCGTCCTTGAGTTCACCAGTGGTCGCCGTGGAGGTAGACCGCCTCCGCTAGATCTTCTCTCGACACCACCTCACGTCCGGCAAGGAGGGCGACGATGGTCGCAATGCGCTCAACCTGGCTCCAGGCACGAACACCGAAGCCTTCTATCGCATCGTGGCCGCTCGGTAGGGTTCTCCCCACCGCACCGCTTCGATCGGCAAGCGCAGCCCGTACTGCGGTCACCTGGGCCCGCGCCTCAAGGGTGGTGCGTTCTCCAGGAGGCAGTTCGCTCAGCGGGGTCGTCGGACGACCAAGTCGAATCTTCAATGGGAAGCGATCGCGAATCGGCGCTGAGAGCGAAAAGCTGCCGCGTCGGCGTGCAGATGGAAGACAGCGACAGGCCCCGCTGGGGTGCTCCAGTTCTCCACAGCCGCACGGGTTACCCGTAGCAGCAAGGATGACACGCGCTGGAAAACGAACAGCACGTCCTGCTCGAACTAGATCTACGCTCCCCCGTTCTAGCGGCTCACGGAGTGCCTCCAAAGCATCACGACGGAACTCCCCGATCTCATCGAGAAGGAGGAGCCCGCGATGAGCCCACGTCAGCTCTCCAGGCGTCATTCGCGGGCCACCACCGATCAACCCTGCGACGGTGATGTCGTGGTGGGGCATCCGCAACGGTGGTCTTGATGGGAAGGCAGCGCCATGCCCACCTGCTGAAGCAATGGATGCTACTTCACCGCGTTCTTCCGTCGAAAGATTCGGCAAGATCTCATGAAGAGCGCGCGCCAACATGGATTTTCCAACCCCGGGTGGACCTTCCAGCAGAATCGGTAGCCGACCACAGGCGGCGATGAGCACGGCGCGGGAGGCGAGCGGCTGACCTCGAATGTGTGAGAACTCAACTGCAACCGTCTGGTCACTACCTGAAGGTGAACCTTTTGGTTGCGGTGACGAAGGCGCCGATTGGCCAGTTGAGATACAGCGAGCGGCCTCGTCGAGCGATCGCACCCGTGAAACGAGGTCGCTCGGGATCCCTGGGAACACTTCTACGGGTGCGGGAGCGAACACATGATATCCCGCTTCAATCAGCGGGAGTAGGAGTGGTAGCGCGCCGGGAACCATACGCACTCGACCGTCAAGAGCAAGTTCACCAACCGCTGCAAGTGCCCGTTGCCCACGGTGGTGAATCTGTCCACTCGCGAGTAGGATCCCGAGTGCGATAGCAAGGTCAAATGAGCCGCCGCTCTTTCGGAGATCAGCAGGGGCGAGATTGATGGTAATCCTTCGGGCGGGCCAGGTGAATCCGGCTGCTCGGATGGCAGAGCGAATCCGCTCGCGCGCCTCTCCTACGGCGGCGTCAGGAAGGCCTACGATTCGCGTCGCAGGAATTCCTGGGGCAACATCGACCTCTACCTCAACCAGAATTCCCTCAATGCCGAGGAGCGACGTTGAGGCAACCGAAGTTGGCATCGGTGCAGAATCGCACCGAGCACGTACCAGCGGTGTATCCGTTACCTACAGACGATCAGCAATCTCAGTGATTGAGTGCACTAGCAATGCCGACCAGCCTTCAAGCTCTTGTCGGCGGCGGAGAACTTCACTAACGGGGACCAAGGAGCCTGCAAGCTTTTCGCGCTCGCGAATGACGATGTCGGTCGAGGAGAGAAGTGCGAGGAACACGATTCCAAGGTGGACCCGACCAACATCGCTGACATCGTCGTTAAGCAACCCGATCGGAGTGAACTCAGGCAGATGAGGGGTCAAAACCTCTTCGTTCCACTCACGTGCCAGTGCCGACCGTATCCCGCCGTCAGTCGGCGAGACATGCCCGCCGACACCAAATGAGGCTCGCCCGTGTAGGCGCTTGTCACTTCCTCCTGCCAGCCGGTCCATCCAGAAGAGCTGTACCGATTCATGGTTGGCCTTCGCAGGTCGATACAGTGCCACGGCGTATGGGATGGGCTGTTTCCAGGTTGGATCGGATTCAAGCTCACGCCGGGGTCGTGGCCGCGCAAGAGTGTCGAGTCGTTCGATCTCCTGCTCTCCCTCCGCACGCGAGGCGAATTGACGGAGGCCAACCCAGGGGCCCGCAGGGAGGGCAAGCTCACGAGGGATCCCCACGATCATCTCGTCGGCGCCGTGTGCGAGAGGATCCGCGCTCACTCGCCCTCCGTTAACACGGCTCGCGCTGCCACCAGGCGACTTTCGAGATCGACTCGGCCGATCTCTGGATCGTTTTGAGCGGCCGCGAGACGCGCATCCCACTGCTCCAAGACGCGTCGAAGCGTTGTAAGGCGGCGTCGGACCTCACGCGCATTCGTCGCGAGGATGTCAGCCCCCATTGGGGCGGAGCCCCGGGCCAGGCGGGTCGCTGATTGCCACCCTGTACTAGCGAGCAGATGCGACATCTTCCAGCCGTCTGGGGCATCTGCAGCCTCTCCGAGGGCGACGGTTTCAACCAGTGCCGCGGCAAGTAGGAGTGGCAAGTGACTGACGGCTGCAGTCGCCGCATCATGGAGCTCTGCCTCAAGGATCACCGGACGCGCGCCACACGAAGTAGCGAGCCGTTCAACCAGCGCGGCGGCTCCTCCGCCGTTGACGCCGGGAACGATGACCCATGGTCGCCCGAGGAAGAGCGTTGGTGTGGCGGCGCCAAAACCGGTCTCGTGACTCCCGGCCATTGGATGCCCGCCGCAAAAGCGGAGATTGCGTGCCGCAGCTTCACGAGCAATCCACACCTTTGTAGATGCGACATCGGTCACCACTGCGCCGTCGGCGAGTCGCCCAGATCGTCGACAAATGACCAATTCGTCAAGGATCTGCGTCATCGCGATCGGCGGTGCGCAGAGGACCACAAGGCTTGCTCCGTCCACCGTTTCGGCAATCGAGCGCCCAACCGCATCAATGACTCCCGCTGCCAACGCCTCGCGTGGGCCAGCTTGGGTCGGTGTCCAAGCGACGATCTCAAGTCCGCCCTCGTCGAGGGATCCTACGCCTGCAGGATCGTCGCGTAGAGCGCGTGCGATTGAACCACCAATCAGGCCGAGGCCGAGCAGCGCGACCTTCACAAGGGGCTAGCCGACGCTGGCGATAGCGTCGAGTGCGCGAATCACCGCGCGAATGCCGCCTTCAAAGTTTCCAAGATCCATAGACTCGTTTGGCGCGTGCGCATTGTCGTCTGGAGGCGTGAATCCGAGGAGCACAACCGGGAGTCCAAGCTGTTTTTGGAACAGCGCAGCAATTGGGATTGAGCCGCCCTCGCGAATGTATAGAGGCGAGGTGCCGAAGGTGGCCTCCAGAGCCCCCGCTGCCGCGGTGAGATAGGGATCGCCGAGCGGTGTCAGGAATGGATCGCCATTTCCCAGATTACGCACCTCGACCGAAAGCCCCGCTGGCGCCGCAGCGCGGAGCGCCGCCTCGAGTTGACGAGCAATCTTTTCAGGATCTTGGGCCGTGACGAGCCGGCACGAGATCTTCGCATGAGCATGCGCTGGAATGATCGTCTTCGAACCGTCGCCGGTAAAGCCGCTCCAGATCCCATTCACGTCCAAGGTTGGTCGGCCCCCACGTCGCTCGACAGTTGAATAACCTCGCTCCCCTGCGGTGGCTGTTGCGCCAATTCCCTCCAGGTAGCCCGCCTCGTCGAACGGGAGGGCGGCAAATGCAGCTCGGTCAGTTGGAGAAAGCTCAACCACGTCATCATAGAAGCCTGGAACCGTGATGCGTCCCGACTCATCATGCAGCGATGCAATCATCGCCGCCAGCGCGTTCGCGGGGTTTACCACCGAACCGCCATAGCTCCCTGAATGCAGATCAACATCTGAAGCGCGCACGTCTACTTGGACGTAGGTGATCCCCCGCAGCCCCACAGTGAGTGCCGGTCGGTTGCCATCAAAGAATCCAGAGTCACTGATGATCACCGCATCACCGCTGCAACGTTCTGGATGCGCGGCCATCCAGGCCTCAAGATTGACTGAGCTTGACTCCTCTTCTCCCTCAAATAGGTACTTCACATTGACGGGTAGCGTGCCGCGCGTTGCCATGAGGGCGTCGAGGGCGCTGAGATGAATGACGATCTGTCCCTTATCGTCGGCAGCGCCGCGACCAAGCATGCGACCGTCGCGAACGATCGGCTCAAACGGACTCGTCTTCCAGAGTTCACGTGGATCGCCAGGCTGCACGTCATAGTGTCCGTAGATCACGATGGTGGGGAGCGATGGATTAACGATCTTCTCTGCAACAACGATCGGATGACCACCAGTTTCGCTCACCTCGATCCGCTCAGCCCCAATGCGGCGGAGTTCCGTCGCAAGCCACTCGGCGGCGGCACGGCAATCGGCGGCGTGTTCCGGAAGCGCTGAGACGCTCGGGATCTTCAGGAACTCTTCGTATTTCGCCATGCGGGAGGCTGCATTTGCCACGAGGTGGGCCTCTTCTGGCCCCTCTAGCCCCCTCCAGGAGAGTGATGGGGCGTATGCCATCTAGGCTGGTTGCCCTGCTGCGGCACCGCCCGTGCCAGGCTTCGCCGACGGCTCAGCCCCCTTCTCGGCGCCAACGCTCGGGATGGGCACACCTGCAGCGCGAAGTCGATCGAGGAGTCCAGCATTGGCAGCTGGCTTCTCTGGAAGATCGGCAAAGAGCGCTTCAAAGGCGTCCCCCTCAACCGTCTCCTCGGCGATGAGCTTGGCTGCGAGCGCATCAAGGCGATCTCGATGCTTGATCAGCACCTCACGTGCCCGCGCCGCACCCCGATCAATGATTGCCCGAACCTCCTCGTCAATCTGCTTCGCCACCGCCTCCGAGTAGTTCTTCTGCTCGGACATCTCTCGTCCCAAGAAGATCATCTCATCTTGTCGACCGAGGGTGACGGTGCCCAGCTTCTCAGACATGCCGAATCGGGTCACCATCTTGCGTGCAAGTTCGGTCGCCTTCTCAATATCATTTGAGGCGCCGGTTGTTGTGTCGCCGAAGACGAGCTGCTCTGCGACATTCCCACCCAGCATTGCGGCAATCTTGTCTTCAAATTCACTCTTACTCTGCAGATAGCGGTCCTCGGTTGGCAGATTCATCGTGTATCCGAGCGCCATCCCGCGACTGATCACCGTCACCTTGCTGACCGGATCGCACTTCTCAAGGATGCGACCGACAACTGCGTGGCCACCCTCGTGGTACGCAATGATCTGCTTCTCTGCATCGGTGATGAGGCGGCTCTTGCGCTGCGGCCCAGCCATCACCCGATCCAAGGCCTCAGCGAACTCGTCCATGCCAATCGTGCGCTTGCTGCGACGTGCCGCCAAGATGGCAGCCTCATTCATCAGGTTCGCCAGATCTGCTCCTGAGAATCCTGGTGAGCGCCGCGCGATCTCCTCAAGGTTCACCGTCTTATCAAGGGGCTTACCCTTGACGTGCACTTTCAAGATTGCAATGCGCCCTTTGAGGTCTGGGCGATCAAGGATGACCTGACGGTCAAAGCGACCCGGTCGGAGCAGCGCGGGATCAAGCACGTCGGGGCGGTTGGTAGCTGCGATGATGATCACGTTCGTGCCAGTTTCAAATCCGTCCATCTCAACAAGGATCTGGTTCAGCGTCTGCTCGCGCTCGTCATGTGAGCCACCGAGACCGGCACCGCGCTGGCGTCCCACTGCATCGATCTCGTCGATGAAGACGATGCACGGCGAGTTACGCTTCGCCTGTTCGAACAAGTCACGAACGCGCGAGGCGCCGACGCCGACGAACATCTCGACAAACTCCGAGCCAGAGATGCTGAAGAACGGCACGCCTGCCTCGCCCGCAACGGCGCGCGCGAGCAGGGTCTTCCCCGTTCCAGGCGATCCGATCAACAAGACTCCCTTCGGAATCTTCGCGCCGAGGGCCTCAAAACGCTCAGGGAACTTCAGAAACTCAACGACCTCCTCAAGTTCGACTTTGGCCTCTTCGACACCAGCAACGTCAGCAAAGGTGACTGGAGTCTTGTTGGCGATGAACATCTTCGCCTTACTCTTGCCGAAGCTCATCGCTTGATTGTTCTGCCCTTGAGCGCTGCGCATCATGAAGACGAACAGCCCGCCGATCAGGAGAACAGGGAGGAGGGCGCTGACCAAGAGGCTCAGAAGCTGCCCTGAATCGTCGGGCTTCTTTGCTCCAAAGGTCACGCTATCTGGATTTCGACCACCCGCCACGGCAGCAGCGCGCACATCGTTATAGACATCCGTGAGTTGGGTTGGGACCTGCACCTCGTACGTGCTTGGTGGAGTGCCGGCCTCGGTGACAGTCAAGACTTGCTCCTGTTGCACGACGGAGGCAACCCCGCCGCTGCGAACGTCAGCCAAAAACGCTGAGTAGTCCTTGGTCGCCGCTGGGACTGGTGTGAGGAGAACGCTACCCAGAAGCACGACAGTGCCCAGGAGCAGGATCAGCATCACCGCCCCGTTCCGCAACGACTTGGGAACCATCAGTTACCTCCGTTCTCCGTACGCCTTGAAGGTGCATGGTAGCGAGGGCAGGAATCGAACCTGCTACCAAGGGCTTATGAATCCCCTGCTCTACCGGTGAGCTACCCCGCCATGCCCCTGCATAGGATACCGAACGGGGCTCACCCACGCACCCTAGCCATAGGGCACGCTAGAGGCGATCCGCTAGGCTCCAAGGATGTTGCGAATCCTTATCCTGTGCCATGGCAATATCTGCCGCTCCCCCCTCGCTGAGGTTCTCGTTGAGGCCGCTGTGAGCAACGACCCCCAGTTGGCTGGAAAGGTCACCATCGTGAGCGCAGGGACGTCAGACGAGCACCTCGGCGAGGCGATGCACGCAAACAGCGCCCGGATATTGCAGGCTCGTGGCCTGCGAACTACCCATTGCGCCCAGGTGTTTACCCCAGCGCTCGCCGCCACAGTTGACCTGGTTCTCGCTGCGGATCGCGCCAACCTTCGCAACGGTCGCGCCATCATTCGGTCCTCAGATCGGCAGCCCGAGATTCGACTCCTGCGAGATTTTGACCAGAACGCCAGAGGTCGAGATCTAGACGATCCGTGGGGCTCGCCGATGTCTGCATACGAGCGCACTGCAGCGGAGATCAGCGATGCGATCCCAGGATTACTCGCGGAGCTTCGAGATCGTCTGTAGCGCTATTTGAACGAGAGGATTGCGTCAACGAGAACGCGATCAAACGCCTCGGCATCAACCCCAACCGCGACGTCAACATCGGGAGTGCGACCTCGCGACGCGAGTCGTTCGCGATACCAGTCCGTGATGGTGCGCCCGCGTGCCAGATCGCCAAGTTCTACGTCGACGGCAGCATGTACGAGCGCAAGAAGGTTTGGCACGGCTAGGTGCGCCACCGCAACCGCATCATGGACCGCAGAGGCTGGCCAGTCATATCGCCGCTTGTGGAAAATTGCATAGAACCGCAAAAGGTCCGCGAAGATTTTTGCGGGGAGCGTACCTGCGGCGTCGAGGCGCTTCATCGCCGCCTCTCCAGTGAGCGCACGGTGCGTTGCATCGAGGCAGACCATCGTAATCGGGATTCCGGCCGCAAAGACGATCGCCGCAGCATCGGGATCAACATACGAATTGAACTCTGCCGAGGCGGTCACGTTCCCTTCGGCGATCGCGCCACCCATCCAGCAGATGTGGGCGATCTTGGGTTTGAGCTCAGGATGGTCGCGAAGCAGGATCGCGATGTTCGTAAGCGGCCCCAGCGGTACGAGTGTCACCAGCTCACTTGATTCGCGCAGCAATGTCGCAATCAGGTCTACTGCACCAGCACCATGTTCAATGCCCGTGGGTGCCGGGAGCTCGGCGCCGTCGAGCCCCGAGTCACCGTGAACGTACGGCGCAACCCACAGCGGCCGGACAAGTGGAACCTCCGCACCTGCTGCAACTCGTACCTGGTGTTGCCCGAGGAGGGCGAGGGTCCGGCGAAGGTTCTCGTAGGTCTTGGGCAGCGACGCGTTCCCCGCAACGGCGGTAACGCCGAGCACCTTCAGTTCTGGTCGCGCAAACGCAACGGCGAGGGCCATCGCATCGTCGTGGCCAGGATCGCAGTCGATGATGATCGGTAGCGGCTTGGCAGGGGTACCGAGTGGCGCGCGGCGAGACGATGGTGGAAATGGCGTCGAAAGCGGTAGTGGATTCGGCTTCAGCTCGCTCATGGCAACTTGGCGAAGATAGCGACCATTTCGTCAGCGAATCGATCGCTGTCGATCGTCAGTCCTACATCACAGTTCGGCTCACGTTTGTCACGCTTAAGTCGGTAGGGATTCGCATCGCCAATCGTGCGACCGCGTGCGGGTCCGCTGGTTGCATCAACGACAACGTGGTAGCGCGAGACGCCGACTAAATCTGGAATCGCTAGATGCAGGACGGCAACAGCATCGTGAATTGCCATCTTCTCTCCTTGGCCCCATGCGGCGGAGCGATCAAAAGAGAACTTCAGGAGCTCGGCCGCAGCCTTCGCTGAACGACCTGGAAGCTGTGCGAATCGTTCAAGGATGGAGCGATCAAGTATGGCGTGATGGGTGACGTCTAGGCCGATCATGGTGATCGGCAGGCCGCTGCTAAACACGATCTCGGCCGCAGTTGGATCGGCGTAGATGTTGAACTCGGCCGATGCAGATGAATTCCCCTCCCCCACTGATCCGCCCATCAGGCAGATGTGCGAGATCTTGGGTGCTAGGTGCGGGAACGAGCGAATCAGAAGCGCGATATTGGTCAGCGGGCCGATCGGCGCAATTGCGACTGGCTCGGGCGATGACTCAAGGATGCGCGCCATCAGTGCCACAGCGCCCTCTGGCTCCGCTCGTCGACTGGCCTTCGGGAGTTGGGTACTTCCCATCCCGCTCTCGCCGTGGATCTCGGTGGCGCGCTCAAGTGGCCCAACGAGCGGACCAACAGCCCCCTCAGCAACCGGCACATCGTCGGCGCCATAAAGGTGCAGGAGGCGCAACGCGTTCTCTGTGCAATGGTGAACGTCTGCGTTGCCGCCGACGCTGGTGACAGCGAGAAGCTTGATCTCAGGTCGAACCACTGCGCAGGCAATCGCCAGCGCGTCATCCAGCCCTGGATCGCTGTCAATGATGAGTGGCAGCGGGTGTGCGACCGACCCTACAGGCGCCTGCCGCTGGGTCAAACCGGCGGGCGGAAGTCGAAACAGTCCAACTGAGGCCATCCCTCCGTGCTCCTCAGCCTTGGTCGTACGGCTGACCGGCCGACGCCGGTCCGCGGACGCGACCGATCAAGCCCGCGACAACGATGATAGTTACGACATACGGCACCGATCCAAGGATCTGTGGCGGGAACTTGACTCCGAGGCCCGCAAGGAGCGATGCGGCTGAAGAGGCCATGCCGAACGTCAGGGCCGCACCAAAGGCATAGATTGGATTCCACGCACCAAAGATCACCGCCGCTAGTGCGATGAACCCTTTGCCAGCGCTCGAATTCGGCGCGAATCCGCCCGTGCCGCCAAGTGAGATAAAGCTGCCAGCAAAGCCCGCAAGAAGGCCTGCAATGAGCATTGCGCGATAGCGAAGTCGCACAACATCAACTCCTACGGTGCCCGCAGCGCTTGGTAGCTCACCCGAAGAGCGCAACCGCAGGCCCCATCGTGTTTTGAAGATCATGTACGTGAAGAACAAGACGAGTCCCAACGCGATATAGAAATACGGACTCAATGCAAACAGGATTGGTCCAAACACTGGGATGTCTGACAGCACGGGAATGCTAATCGGATCAATGTTCACCGGATTGTTGAATTCACGGTACGGCTGAAGGATGCGCTGGAAGATCACGCTCGTGATTCCGACAGCGCCAATGTTGATGACAGTTCCCGCAATGATCTGATCAACCTTGTATCGAATACCAAGTATTGCCAAAAAGAGGCTGATCAGCGCTCCAATGAGCGCTCCGCCGATCGGCCCCAAGAAGGCAATCCCCGTCACGCTCGAGACAACCGAACCAACCAAAGCACCCACCAGAAGCTTCCCCTCTACCGCGATATTGAGGAAGCCGCTGCGCTCCGCAACGATGCCGGCGATGGCACCGATTCCGACAGGAATTGCGAAGCTGAGCGTGTTCGTCAAGAAGACGGTGAGGTTCGCCGTCGTCCCATCAAGCAGCCGGGCCAGCAAGCCGAAGACCAGCAGCGGTGCGATCAGACCGATGGCCAGGCGCCACCGGAACGCTGCACCGCGCACGAACTGCAGAACTGCTGAGGCGGCGAAGGCAAGGGTAATTCCGAGCCAGAGCGGCCCGACGCCGATCGTAAACGAAGTCTCGGTTCCTCCTACCTTGTCTACCCAGAATGAGAACTTCCCGTCCACGCCCCAGATGCCGGCTGCAACGGAGCCCGAGAGAAGCGCGAATGCACCGAACATGACGGCGCGGATGCGCGATCGGAATCGACCTTTCTGTGCCTCGACGCTCAGCTGGCCGCGTGCTCCGGTTTCAGCGTTGCGTGGTGCGTTCACGCGCTTGGGGCCCGATGTTCGAAGCTTGGAGCTTGGGCTCTTCTTCACGATCCCACCTTCGCTTTCGCCTGTCGCGGTCTCCCTCGAAGCCCGCTGAATGGATTCTTAAGGATCTGCATGGTGAGGCCCGGCGCGGCAATGAATGCAATGACCAGCGCCTGCACAAAGAGCAACATTTCAATAGGGATAATCGTTTCAATTTGCATCAGTCGACCACCCTGCTGGAGGAAGCCAAAGACCAGCGCGGTCGCCACGACGCCAGAGGGTTTGGTGCGTCCGACCAGCGCGATCGCGATCGCCGTAAAGCCGACGCTCCCCTCAATTCCCGGCGCTAGTTGCTTCGCCATGCCCACCACAACAAGGGAGCCGCCCAGGCCAGAGATTCCACCCGAGATCAGCATGGCCGTGATAATCGAACTCGAGGCTCCGATCCCCGCATACTTCGCAGCCGCAAGGTTCAATCCTGCGGTGCGAAGCTCAAAGCCACGAGTCGAGCGGAAAAGGAACCAGCTCACCACGGCTGCGGTGATGAGCGCGATCGGGAAGGCGATGTCGAGTCGGAGCGCCTCAATTGGCAAAATGCCCGGAATATCTACGTACTTGCTCAACTCTTTTGAAACAGGCTGAAGGCGCTGCTCCTGTTGGATAAACTCCGAATTCATCACGATGAAGAAGATGAGCTGGCTTGCGATCGAGTTCAACATGATCGTGGTGATCACCTCGCTCGCCCCAACCCTGGCCTTCAAGAAACCAGGGATGAAGGCCCACGCGGCGCCGCCGATGATGCCGAAGATCATGATCAACAGAATGGCAATCGGCACTGGCGTCACCCCGGCACCGAAGAGCAGCGCCGCAGTAGTGCCTCCGAGCGCACCGATGGCAAACTGGCCGGCGCCACCGATGTTGAAGATGCCCGTTCGGAATGCAACCGAAACGCCAAGGCCAACGAAGATGAGTGGAACTGAGGCCACAATGCTCTCAACTACTGGTCGAACGGCTCGAGTCCAAAGTTTGATGTCGCCACCAGAGGCAAACGCGTTCGCGTAGGTGGTTGGATCGCCAAAGGCCCCACGGAGGAGAGCCCCATATGCTGCAGCGACTCGACCGAGCCCAGCCCCAATGGCGCCGAGCGGATTAGAAACAAGGCCACGAATCATTTCGATGTCGGTGAGGAAGATGAACACGCCGCCTACGATGAATGCGACAAGCATCGAGAGGAGCGGGAGCTTCAAATCGTGGGCAATCCTGCGCAGCAGTGTCACTTTTGAATTCCTCCCATCAAGAGCCCTACACGCTCACGAGTGGCGTCTTTAGCATCGAGGATTCCGACGACCTTCCCCTCATACATGACCGCTACTCGGTCACCAAGGGCGAGCACCTCATCAAGCTCTGTGCTGACGATTAGTACGGCTGCTCCCGCATCTCGTTGTTCCACGATGCGCTTGTGAATGTATTCAATCGAGCCAACATCCAAGCCGCGAGTCGGCTGGGCGGCAATCACAAGTTTGACGTTTCGGCTGAACTCACGCGCGACGATCACCTTTTGCTGGTTGCCGCCCGACAGCGTCGCGATATCGGTATCAATCGACGGCGTTCTCACGTCAAAGTCGCGAACCGCCTGCTCTGCAGCCTGCGCGATTGCATTCCGATTCAGCACACCCTTCGAACTGTACGGTTCAAGGTGGTAGGTATTGAGGATGTAGTTTTCAGCTACGGTCATGCCCTTGACCATGCCGTCGCGATTGCGATCTTCGGGGATGTGAGCGACGCCGGCGGACGCGATAACTCGCGGGCTTGTGTTCGTCAGATCCTGGCCGCCGAGTTTGATCGTTCCCGAGTCGGATTGCCGTAAACCCGTGAGGGCTTCGACCAACTCCGTCTGGCCATTCCCTTGGACACCAGCGACGGCAAGGATCTCGCCACTGCGAACGTCGAACGAGACGTTATTCACGGTGAGCTTGCCATCGTCATTCAGCACGCGAAGTCGATCTACTTGAAGAACTGGGGCAGCGGCTTTGGACTTGGAGCGCTTGACCGTGAGCTGCACCTCGCGCCCGACCATCATCTCTGCCAACTTTGCGGAGGTTGCCTTCTTTGGGGTGGTCTCGCCGGCGACCGCGCCTCGTCGTAGCACAGTGATCTTGTCCGCCACGGCGATGACCTCATTGAGTTTGTGCGTGATGAAGATGATGGAGGTCCCCCGCTTGGCGAGGCCACGAATGATCTCAAAGAGCTCGTCCGTCTCTTGGGGCGTGAGCACCGCGGAGGGCTCATCGAGAACAAGAATGTCGCTCTTGCGGTAGAGCGCCTTTAGGATCTCAACTCGTTGGCGGACGCCGACAGGGAGTGACTCAATCTTGGCATCCGGGTCCACTTGAAGGCCGTGGCGCTCCGAGAGCTCGACCACCTGTTTGCGGGCGGTGGCTCGATCGAAACTGCCGAGGAGACCCCGAGTTGGCTCGTTGCCGAGGACGACGGACTCGGTGACGTCGAAAACGGGGACCAACATGAAGTGCTGGTGAACCATCCCGATCCCCGCCTCAATCGCCTGTGCAGGATCGCGAAAAACGCGCTCCTTCCCATCGATAAAGATCTTTCCCGAGTCTGGACGGTAGAGGCCAGAGAGAATGTTCATGAGGGTGGTTTTACCCGCCCCGTTTTCACCAAGGAGACCGAGCACCTGGCCGCGGTCTACGGAAATGGAGATTCGATCGTTCGCAAGGACGCCTGGAAACTGCTTGGTGATCTTCTGCAGCTCAAGCCTCATCTACCTACGACCCTCCCCCGCTACCCGACTTGATGGTGATGTTCGAGTCCCTCGCCCGAGTGCCGAAGCACTCGGGCGAGGAGACTGCTCTGCACAGTGAACGATTAGTTCGCCGTGAAGAAGTCCGAAACCTTCACTGAGCCGTCAATGATCTTGGCCTTCAGGGCCTCAACCTCTGCCTTGAGCTCAGCGGTCACGAGCGAACCGAAGACCGACGTCCATGCCGACTCGGTGCGATCGAGGGTGGCGATCTGAACGCCACCATTTGCGAGCGTACCAACGTAGTTGGTGCCGCCCTTGTTCCCCTCGTAGTTGCCATTCACGGTGGCAATCACGGCCGCGCCGATGTTCTTCTGCGCGGAGGTTAGGAGCGTGCCGCAATACTCAGGAAGGCTGATGCACTGGTCGAGGTCAACACCGACCGAGTACTTGCCAGCCGCGAGCATCGCCTCATAGGTTCCGTTGCTGGTCGTGCCCGCAACCGGGTGAACGACGTCTGCATTGGAGCCGAGGAACGACTCAGCCTGGGTCTTACCAAAGACGATGTCGCCGAACGGATTCGTCGACTCGTTGAACACGCCCGTCTTCGCAACTGGATCCCAGCCGAGTACGGTCGTTGGAACACCCTTCTCCTTGGCGTAGTAGTTCGCGCCCGCGACCCACCCGTCCATGAACCGGGTTACACCCGGATATGGCTGACCGCCGTAGACGGCGATCGTGTGGGTGCTGCTGATGCCAGCTGCCAGGTAGGCCGCAAGCATCGACGCCTGGTCGATCTGGAAATCGATGCCGGTGAAGTTCGCAGGAACCGTGCCGTCATCGAGCGTCCACGTCGCGTCAACCCAACCGAATGCGATATCCGCATTCGCTGGATCCTGAACCACGGCCTTGAGGTCATTGCCCTGGTTGTAGCCAACGGCAATCACCGTGTTGCAGCCCTGGTCAATCAGCGACTGAATGTTTGGCGCATAGGACTGTGGGTTCTCCGCGGTGGTGAATGCAACCGCGAAGCCCTCCTCCTTCAACGCCATCAAGCCTTCATAGGCTGACTGGTTGAAGTTCTTGTCCGTAGGGCCGCCCGTGTCCAACGAGAGGCATGCCTTGTACTCGGCCTTCCCGGCATCGGCTGAGGCTGACGGCGAAGCCGTCGAACCACCGCACGCTGCGGCAAGAAGAGCGAGAACGGTGAGGAGCGCGAACATTCGCGTCTTCATCTGTATGTAGCCCTCCGCTAATATCCTTTGCTCAGACGCCGACGGCGACGAGCGGGCCAGCCATTCGCTGACCGTGGGTGGATTGTGCCTTATTGCGCGGGGATCTGCGGGCGGATTGCGAAACGGTAGCGTCCCTCGCGTGCCCTTCTGTTACATCCCGCGCTGCGCAAGCCAGGCATCCAGGGTGTTCCTGAGGCGGACTTTGGTTTCTTGATCGGCGAAGGCCGCGTCGTAGCCGGATCGGGCCAGCGCAATAAGGTCGGGCAATGTGAGGCCGAGACGACGATGGACGTTGAGGTACTCCTCGGAGAGTGTCACGTCACTCACCGTGAGGTCGTCGGTGTTCAAGGTAACGGGCACGCCACGCCGGTGCAGTTCTGCGAGTGGAAAATCGCCATAGCCAGACACGATGGCTGCCTGCGTGTTGCTGGTTGGGCAGAGATCGAGCCAGACCCGTCGTGCCGCAAGATCGGCACACAGCGCGCGATCGTCAACCGCGACACCGCCATGCGCGATACGCGCAGGGCTCACGTCAAGCGCCCGACGGACCTGTGCGGCACCACCCCACTCGCCAGCGTGCAACGTGATCGCCAGGCCGCCCGCACGAGCGATCTCAAACGCCTCGCGGAAGGTGCTTGGATCAGGAAACGCCGCCTCGCGGCCGGCCAGGTCAAATGCGACAACCCCGACATCTTGGGCGGCGACCGCCGCCTCGGCGAGGGCTCGATTCTCATCGCGCGAATGGGAGCGAAGGGCCGTCACGATGAGACGAACCTCTATGCCAGTTGCGGTCGCACCCCGGCGGGCACCCGCGGCGACGGCACGGATCACCTGTGTCGGTGAGAGACCTTTGGCCGTATGGAGGTGTGGGCCCCATCGCATCTCCAGATACGCGACGTTGTCCCCAGCCTTGGCTCGAACCAGCGTTTCCGCGGCCATGTCGAGCGCCTCTGCATCTTGCAGCAAGGCAATCGGCAGATCGAAAGCGCGGAGTAGATCGGCCTGATCCAGACATCGCTCTGGTGCCACCAGGGCAGCGCGCATCCCCGCCCAGTCACGCGGCGCATCTACTCGACGAGTTGCAGCAAGCTCCAACGCCAAGGCGGCGTCCAGCGAGCCATCGAGATGGAGGTGGAGTTCGGGCTTTGGTAGCTCATGGAGGAGGCGGCGAGCATCCTCAGCGCGTTGATACTGCATCCGCCCTCCCCTCGCATCGTTCCGCTGGCCGCGCACGGGCGTGCGCACTCCGACGAGAGAGAGGATACTCCCCACCATGAACACCTCCGTACCAGTTGCGACCGATTCTCGGAGCCTCGCATCTTGGCTCCGCGACGCGACCCCCGTAGACCGTGTCGGGATCGAAGAGCGGGTTGCGACGCTGAAGACCCGGTCAATCAAAAAGTCGTCCAAGGTCTGGGCACTTCGACTTGCCCTGAGCATGTGCGACCTCACTACCCTGGAGGGAAAAGACACTCCAGGCAAAATTCGTCAGCTTGCCGCCAAGGCGATGCGCCCGCTTCCAGGCGACCCCTCCATGCCTTCAGTCGCAGCTCTCTGCTGCTATCCGGATCTTGTCGGCGTGGCCAAGGAGGCCCTCAAGGGGAGTGGCGTCAAAGTGGCCTCCGTTGCGACGGCCTTCCCGAGTGGGCGTTCATGGCTTGATCTCAAGATCGCAGAGACGACCCATGCCGTGGCGGCGGGGGCCGACGAAATTGACATGGTCATTGATCGCGGTGCTTTCTTAGCCGGTGATTTCGCAAAGGTATGGGACGAGATCGTCGCTGTGAAAGAGGCATGCGGCCCGGCGCACCTCAAGGTCATTCTTGAAACGGGCGAACTTGGTACCTACGACGATGTTCGTCGGGCATCGGCGCTCTCTATCGCGGCGGGCGCTGATTTCATCAAAACCTCCACAGGCAAGGTCACTCCCGCCGCGACCCTTCCGGTCACGCTCGTCATGTTGGAAACCATTCGCGAACACTGGAATCGCACGGGAAAGATCGTGGGAATGAAGCCCGCAGGGGGTATCCGCACGGCGAAGGAGGCGATTCAGTACCTCGTAGTCCTGCATGAGACACTTGGGCCAGACTGGCTCACCCCCGACCGCTTCCGCTTCGGTGCATCGAGCCTGGTGAATGATCTCCTGATGCAGTTAGAGAAAGAGGCTACCGGCGCATACGCTGACCCTGACGATTTCACCCTCGACTAGTCCGTACGCTGGGGGCGGCGCCACACAGCGCGGTTGGTAGCAAGCAGCCGCGAGATCGGTACCTAGGAGCCGATCGGGTGCCATACCGTCTTCATCTCAAGGAAGGCGGTGATGCCGTCGATCCGTTCGCCCCGCTCACCATCAAAGGCATCGGCGCGATCTTTCACTCCATGCGGGCGACGCGCGACTCGGGCGACGTGCTCAGCAGCACCCTGCTCCGCCTCAACGAGAAGTTCATCGGGGCAGCCCCACAGGTCGAACCCATCAATGTCCGCATGGCGCACGAGATGCGGCAGTAGCTCGGCGCGGCGCGCCGTAATGATGTTCACGACTCCCGCTGGAACGTCACTGACCGCAAGCGTCTCGGCCAGAGTGACGGCGGGTAGTGGTGCCGATTCACTCGCAAGGACGATCGCGACATTGCCACCTGCCAGGATTCCGCCAAGGCGCGAGACGAGTCCCAGCAGTGGCGAGTGCTCTGGTGCCATACACGCAATCACGCCCGTCGGCTCTGGCAAGGTGAAGACAAAGTGCGACGAGGCAACCGGATTGGTGCCTCCCAATACGGCGGAGAGTTTGTCGGGCCAGCCCGCGAACCACACCATGCGGTCGATGGCCGCTGCAACCTCCGCCGTCGCGTCCGACTTTGAGCTCCCGTGGTTGATGAGGTCATCGCGGAACTGCGCAGCGCGGCCCTCCATTAGTTCCGCAACTCGATACAAGATCTGACCCCGGACCATTGCGGTTTTTGCGGCCCAAGGTTCGGCGGCACCACGAGCGACTCGGACCGCCTCACGTAGGTCCTTACGCGATCCACCAGCGATATTGGCGACGCCACCCTTCGCAAGTTGAACTTCGCGACTACGCCCCGACTCGCTTCGGGGAAATCCCCCGCCGATGAAGAGCTTTGCCGTGCGGCGAACCTCGATTCGCGGAGCCCCCTCGTTATCGATGGACAGCGGAAGGTTGAGTTTCTCGGAGCGCTTGGACTTCTTCCCCATGCTTATGAACTCCGCAGGTATGCGTGAAGGCCTTGCATGCCACCCTCACGTCCATAACCCGACTCTTTATAGCCGCCGAACGGCGCGGTTGGATCAAAGCGATTGAAGGTGTTGGCCCACACAACACCAGCCTTAACGGCGTTTGCGACCTGCAGGATGCGGCTCCCCTTCTCCGTCCAAATGCCAGCGGAGAGGCCATAGGCCGTGTTGTTCGCCTTTTCGATCGCTTCGGCAACGGTGCGGAAGGTGATGGTGGCGAGGACGGGCCCAAAGATCTCTTCGCGCGCGATGCGATGGCTCTGCGCCACGTTGGTAAAGAGCGTTGGTCGGAAGAACCAGCCGCGCGTCGGCAGGTCGCATGCGGGCTGCCAAAGCTGTGCCCCCTCGGCCACGCCGCTTGCTACGAGTTCGCCGATCGTCTCCATCTGTGCCTTTGAGTTGATCGCTCCGATGTCGGTGTTCTTATCCATCGGGTCGCCGATTCGTAGCATCGACATCCGATCACGCAATCGGGCCAAGAACTCCTCAGCGATCGACTCTTGAACGAGGAGGCGGCTCCCCGCACAGCAGACCTCGCCCTGGTTGAAGAAGATGCCATTGACGACGCCCTCAACAGCCTGGTCAAGCGCCGCATCATCAAAGACGATGTTTGCCGCCTTTCCACCGAGCTCCAGGGTGAGCCCTTTCCCGTGGCCTGCGATCCCCTTGGCAATAGTGACGCCGACCGAGGTGCTCCCTGTAAAGGCGACCTTCGCAACACGGGGGTCTGTGACGATAGACATGCCGGTACTGCCAGGGCCAGTGACGATATTGACAACGCCATCTGGAAGTTCCGCTTGCCGACAAACATCGGCGAAGAGGAGGGCCGTGAGTGGCGTTGTGGAGGCTGGCTTAAGGACTACGGTGTTACCTGCCGCCAGCGCGGGAGCAATCTTCCACGCCAGCATGAGGAGGGGGAAGTTCCAAGGGATGACCTGACCGACAACTCCATGCGCCTCGGGTCGGCGTCCCGGAACCGCATACTCCAACTTGTCGGCCCACCCTGCGTAGTACCAGAAGTGCGCCGCTGCAAGCGGGACGTCAACATCGCGAGACTCGCGGATTGGCTTCCCTGAGTCCATGGTCTCGGTCACCGCAAACTCGCGGCTCCGCTCCTGGAGGATGCGGCTGATGCGGTACAGATACTTGGCTCGGTCACGGGGGTGCAAACGTGACCACACCTTTCGATACGCACGGTCCGCGGCCTCAATAGCCCGATCTGCATCCGCAGGAGTCCCCTTCGCAACCTCGGCCAGCGGCTCTTCGGTGGCGGGGTTATAGGTGATGGTGACCTCGCCACCCGAAGGGGCACGCTCCTTACCGTCAATGAAGAGGCCGTACCGCTGCCGGATTGAGACGATCTCCCGTGATTCGGGCGCTGGTGCATAGGCCCATGGGCTGCTCGAAGAGAGACCGGAACTGGCTGGTGCCACGGTGGCCGGAGGAGTTGACGGAGCCGCCTCTGCGGCGCGCGCTACGGCGCGCCTCGGCGTTGCGCCTTTCGGTGTTTGATCACTCGGCATGGATGCATCCTAGCGCGCCAGGTGCTTCCCGCGGCGCGGCGTATCGCCTACCCTTGGCGCATGACCGCTCGGGTATCGACTGCCACTCCGCCATTCACGCCAACAATGCTCATCGGCGGCATCTCGCGAGGGGCCAGCGATGGGCGAACATTCTCGCTGCGCCACCCCGCAAGTGGAGCGGTCATCGGCGAAATTCCACATGCCACCCGTGACGACGTTGCCGAGGCCATCACCGCTGCCCGAACAGCGTTTGATACGGGCGGATGGCGGACAACACCCCCAGCAGAGCGCGCGCGCCTACTTCTAGCCCTTGCCGACGCGGTGGAGCGAGAGTCCGAGCTGTTCGCCGACCTGGAGGTGTGGCAGACGGGCACCGCTCGCAAGCTCCGTCGCGATGGTGATATCCCGGCGGTCATTGATCATCTGCGCTACTTCGCTGGCGTCCTGCGAGCTCCGGAGGGGATTGCCGCTGGGGAGTACACGGGAAACCACACGTCGCTGATTCGGCGTGAGCCGATTGGCGTCGCGGCACTGATCGCCCCATGGAACTACCCCCTCGCGATGGCGGTGTGGCAGTCTGCACCAGCGCTCGCAGCAGGAAATTCCGTGGTGATGAAGCCTGCGAGTGCAACGCCACTGACGGCGCTCCGTCTCGCCGAGTTCGCTCGCGACGTCGGCTTCCCTGATGGCGTCGTCAATGTGGTGACTGGACCAGGCGCCGACATCGGAGCACAGTTCGCAGATGATCCACGCGTTGACATCATCGCCCTGACGGGAGACAGCGCCACCGGCCGCGAGTTGATGGCGGCGGGAGCACCAACACTGAAACGATTGCATCTAGAACTCGGCGGCAAGGCGCCATTTGTGGTCTTTGACGATGCCGACCTTGAGGCCGCCGCGCGCGGCGCTGTCGCTGGGGCGTTCGTCAATGGCGGGCAGGACTGCACCGCAGCAACTCGCCTCTATGCCCAACGTAAAATCTATGATCGGCTCGTCGCGCGGATCGCGGAGATCACTGCAACCCTCCGCCTCGGCGATCCGTTTGCTGCGACAACCGACCTAGGCTCGCTGATCTCCAGAAGCCACCGTGATCGCGTTGCTGGCTACGTCGATCGCGCCGTGGCGACGGGGGCGCAAATCGTAATTGGTGGTAGTGCTCAACCGAGTGGGGTCCCCGCTGAAGGCGCCTACTTCGCCCCCACCCTAATCGTTGGCGCGCACCAATCGAGCGAAATCGTCCAGCACGAGGTCTTCGGTCCCGTTCTGGTCGCACTCCCGTTCAACGATGAGGCTGAGGCCATTTCGCTCGCAAACGACACGCCGTATGGGCTCGCCGCCAGTTGTTGGACCCGCGATGTCGCACGCGCACATCGAGTTGCAGGAGCCCTCAACTTTGGTGCGGTCCTGGTTAACGACCATCTCCCATTCCTGAGCGAGATGCCACATGGTGGCTTCAAGCAGTCCGGATTTGGCAAAGACCTCAGCCGCTACTCATTTGAGGAGTACACGCAGATTAAGCACGTGGCGATTGAGCTCACCGGTCAGGCCGAGAAGGGGTGGCACTGGACGATCTTCGGAGATCCGAAGGAGACCTAGAGGTCAACCTCCGAGCAACAACTCTAGCCAAGCGTCGAGAGGCGAGCGGGCGGGCACATCGGGAGCGACCCGCCGCGCTGCTGAGCCTGGTGCGTCGTCCGTGAGCGGTGGGGCATCGGCGGCCAAGACAAATGGGCGTTCCACCGTGGATCCAAGGCTGTAGCCTCGCGCAACCAACTCAAGGAATGCCGCATCATCAAGAAGGACACGCTCGATCTTCAGTGCATCGGCCCGCCTTTGGAGAGCGGCCGTCTCCTCACGTAGTTGCGCAACCTGCGTGTTCACCTGGATGACCCCAATGAGATTGCGGGCAAACTCGATGATGAATAGGAGTGCGACCACCACCTGCCCCAGCAAGACGAGAGCGCCCCGCGTGGTACTCGTGCGTCGTCGAATCATCACCCTCATATCGTTAGTGTCCGCGCCGCATCCGCTGTCGTCAAGCGCCGGCGCGGCCGAGGATGGTAGCCTGCTGGGCGTGTACTTCTATGAACTTCACGAGGCGGATGACGAACTCACCTTCGGAATCACCCTCGCCCACGACGAGGAGTTTGCCCCGAGCGAGTTCCTGGCGATGGTTGAGTCAGCCCGAGCTCGCGTCCTCGATCAGTACGAGGAGGAGACCCTCATTGAAGCTATCGCTGCCGAACTTGAACGCGAGCACGACTTCGCTGCCGCCACTGACGTGCGGCTGGTAGCCGCGGTGAGTGTCTCTTCTGACGAGGGTGAGACTCGTCTCCTAACGCACAATGGACCAGGCTTGGATGGATTGCAGCCCGAAGGGGACGACGACGAAGATCTAGCGATCGCGGAGGCTCTCCTCGCAGGTAGAGAGCCCCGTGGCGTTCGGACCGCTGTAGTGGATTTGGAGAAGAATGAGAAGCTTGACGCCTAAAGTCGGGTCTTCGTTCTCACCAGCGCGCAAGACCCTTTGACCCCTTCCATACGCGGTTCATGATCGGCACACCGTCGGTAGCGACGTCGACAAAGTTTGGTTGTGACTGATTGAGGATGACCGTGGGTAACATGCGGGTGCTGACCAACCGAGATCCAGCAAACGTAGACTCTATGACGATCCCCTCTGACGTTTCAACGGACCAGTTCTGATCAAAGACAAAATTACCCATGGAGTAAAAGACCGGTTTCCCGTCAATGATCTCCATCGCACTCGCCCAATGGGAGTGCGAGCCGAGGATCATGTCGGCTCCAGCTTCGATCGCCTTTCGCGCAAATCGCCGTTGTGAAGCGGTTGGCTGCGCTTGAAACTCTAGGCCCCAGTGTGGAAAGAGAATGACGACGTCGGCACCAGCCGCCCGCGCAGCGGAGATCGATGCGCGCATCTCGAGCACTCCGATCGGAGCGCTTCCTGCTCGGTTCGTCCGAGCGTGATAGCCGGGATTCACCTGGTCGACGGCGACGATCCCAACGGTGATGCCTCCCACAGTGGTGAGCCAGGGGCGCTGCGCCTCGGCAAGGTTGGCTCCTGCACCGCCGCTCTGCATCCCTGCCGCAGCCACTGCAGCAATGGTCTCTGGGATTCGGGTCACCCCCCCATCACCGATGTGATTGTTGGCAAGCGAAAGAAAATCAAACCCCGCCTCTTTGATCACGCGCAGCAGCGCGGGGTTGCCAGTGAAAGTCGTGCCTGAGTTGTGTTGTCGCCAGCGTTTGGGGGTTGGCGACTCTAGGTTCGCGATCGCGAGATCGGCACGTTGGAAGAGCGACCGCATGGCCCCGTTGACTCCGCCGCCACCTATGTATCGAGCGGCGACGCGCGGTACGCCGAACTGACTGCAGCACGTCGTACCGGTGATGTCTGCGTAGCCGCCATCAAACAGTGAATCGGCGCCACGTTTTACGCGTTTTGCGCTCGCAGCGACACCACGATCAAGCAAGATGTCGCCTCCAGCAGCAAGTGTCCAGGCTGTGGCTGGGTCGTACGCGAGCGGTCCGGTCAGCCACTCCGCTGGAATCGTCGCGTCCACTGGGAGCTCAGCCCGCAGTGGCCACGCGGAGAGCGAACCGACATGATGGACGCCGACGATCGCGAGGCCATCCCACGTTAAGGTTCGCAACGCTGGTTCCAGCGCAGCGAGCCGCACGAAGCCGGCTGCCCGATCATCGGCAGCAAGGGCCGCCTTCAATTCACTGCGATCGGCGACCAGCGTCAGGCGTGGTGCAATGGTCGATGCAGACAGGCCGAGAGCGGCAAGGATTGGCGCAGATTCCGCGGAGATCACAACAAGTTTTGAGATCGGCGCGGTCCCGCCAGCTTCGGAGAGTCGTGCAAGCCCCGCCCCTGTTAAGGCGGTAAGGGTGCTGCGGTAGCCAGCAACGGGGATG
>RGCW01000002.1 GCA_009919005.1 Candidatus Aquidulcis sp.
TAGCTCAGTTGGTAGAGCACGCGCCTGAAGAGCGCGGTGTCGCCAGTTCGAATCTGGCTCTCGGCACCACTAAAGGTTGACCGGTGCGGAAGTGGCTCAGTTGGTAGAGCATCACATTGCCAATGTGAAGGTCGCGGGTTCGAATCCCGTCTTCCGCTCCACTCCCTCCTTTGGGGATTCGAGGGGTCGTTGCCCCTTCGTCTAGTGGTAGGACAGCGGACTTTGGATCCGTGAACCGAGGTTCGAATCCTCGAGGGGCAGCCAACACACGCACAGGGCGACGTACCCAAGTGGTCTAAGGGGGGGGTCTGCAAAACCCTTATTCGCCGGTTCGAATCCGGCCGTCGCCTCCACGCTCTCGGCATTGAAGCATGCTTCGCCCCCTGCTACACTAACGACTGCCTTTCGGCTCCGGCCCACTACGCAGGTAGCGTAGGGTGCACCGGGGCGAATCCATAGGAAGGAGTGGCCGATGCGCCGCTATGAGCTCATGCTAATTCTCCGTCCCGACGTGACGGAAGAGCGCACGAAGGCGATCTTCGAGCGCACCACCCGCTCGATCACAGAGCAGGGAGGCACCATTCTCAAGGAGGTGGCGTGGGGCCGCCGACGCATGGCGTATGAGATCGATCACGCCAAGGACGGCATCTATCAGATCTACCTGTTCGAGGTTGCATCCTCAGCAATCGCGGAGATTGAGCGAATTCTCCTGATCACCGAAGAGGTGCTTCGCCACCTGGTGATCCGAGATGAGCGCAAGGGCGCCGCCGCACTTCGCGACTTCAATCTCGATGGCGGTTCCGGTGCGCGACTCGAATTGGATGCCGACGACACCGAAGGTGAAATCGCGGCTGCCGCTGCTGCGGCCGCTGCGGTCGACGGGGAGTAGCAGGTGTCGTTCGCCAAGATCAGCATCATCGGAAACCTTGGTGCCGACCCCGAGTTGAAGTACACCGCCGACGGTAAGCCGCGCCTTGAGATGCGCGTCGCCACCAATGAGCGTCGCAAGGCTGCTGGTGGCGATTGGGAAGACAAGACCACCTGGTACCGCGTCATCATGTTCGGTGAGCGATCAGTGAAGTTGGCGGAGTGGCTCCGCAAAGGGCGTAAAGTCTACGCCGAAGGTCGCCTGCAGGTTGATCTCTACGACTCGAAAGACGGAGAGAAGCGCGTCGCGCTTGACATCGTTGCAAGCGAAGTCGTCGTCGTCGACCGAAATCCTGATGCAGATCCAAACGCACCGCGAGCGCCACGAACTGCAGCGCCCAGCCAGAGCGCTCCGGATGATGGCCCACAGTCGGCACCGAGCGATCTCGACGATCTTCCGTTTTGATTTGCCACCCATTGAGTTGAGAGGAGCACACCATGCCTGAGGCACCAAAGCGATTCAAGAAGCGAGATGACAAGTTCGGGGCCGGGCGGCGCCGTCGAGTCTGTTCGTTCTGCAGCGATAAGCAGGGCTACATTGATTACAAGGAGATCAACCGTTTGCGCCGATACCTATCTGATCGCGCAAAGATTGAGCCACGTCGCAAGACGGGGACTTGCGCGCAGCATCAGCGCGAAGTGACGGCGGCACTGAAGCGCGCGCGTCAGATGGCCCTGCTGCCATACGCTCCACAGCACCAGGGCTAGAGCCGTACACGGTCGACGCCATGGAAGCCGCCTCTACCGACAAGTTCGGCAGGATCACCGCGTATCTTGAGGGTGAGTTTCGACCGCTCGCCGATGCGAAGGTGAGCGTCATGACCCACGCCTTCTTGTATGGAACGGCGACGTTTGAAGGGATCCGGGCCTATTGGAGCGCGGATGAGCAGCAACTGTATGCCTTGAAGGTGACGGAGCATCTCGAGCGGCTGCGTGCCTCCTGCAAGATCATGCTGATGGACCCGCTGCCGGACGTTGAGCACCTTAGATCGATCGTCGTTGAGCTCCTTCGGCGAAATGAGTTCAAAGAGGATGTCTATGTGCGTCCAAGCGTCTATAAGAGCACGCAAGCGATCGGCGTGAAGCTCCACGGGCTCGAGAGCGATCTCTACGTCATCTCCATACCCTTCGGTGATTACATCGACACGGCAACTGGAATTCGCTGCGCAACTGTGGCCACACGGCGGACGTCTGATCTGGCAATCCCCGCTCGGGCAAAGGTCGCAGGTAATTACGTGAATAGTGCCTTCTCAAAGAGCGAGGCAGGGCTGAACGGCTTTGACGAGGCAATCGTGCTCACTGAGGCTGGAAAGGTGTCTGAGGGTTCCGCAGAAAACCTCTTCATGGTACGCGGCGGCAAGCTCGTCACCCCAGGGGTCAACGACGACATCTTGGAGGGGATCACTCGGGCGGGCATCATTGAGATCGCTGCCGAACTCGGCATTCCTGTCGTTGAGCGTCAGATTGACCGAAGCGAGCTGTATATCGCCGAAGAGATCTTTCTTGTAGGTACAGGTGCACAGGTCTCTCCAGTCATTGAGGTTGATCACCGAACGATCGGCAGCGGCACGATCGGAACTCTGACCAAGCGCATCCAGAGTCGCTACTTTGACGCCGTTCGCGGCAAGATTGACGCCTACAAGCACTGGCTCACCCCGATCTACTGACCGGGGGACGCCCTACGGGGTGATCGTGGGGACGTCAGCTCCGGTGATGATCTCAACATCGACCGTGACCGTTGCATCATCGATCAAGGTCGCCTTCATGCCGAGCAGCCGTTCAAGCAACGCAAGGGTGACGGGCATACGTTGTTCCGCACCGTTGAAAACGATGAATCGAGTCTTCAGTAGCCCAATCTCATCAGGCGTGATGGCCGATGGCGCCGAGGCATCGAGGCCGGCGCGACTGAGTGCCGTTGCCAGCACTCCCGCCTCTCCCTTTCTCCCCGTTCCGTTGAGGACCCAGATTCGTGCCCCCTCCCGCGCGATCGCTTCAGCCTCCCGCTCCTCTTTTGTTGGCTGCGTCGCGAAAGCTGCGGCAACCGCAGCACGAATCTTTGCCACGTCAGGGGTAATGATGTAGCCGCGAGAATCTGAGCCCACGGTTTGATAGGTCGGCGGGGTGAACACGAGACTTCGAATGCTTCCCGCATCAATCCGGGCAATGAGATCAAGGAGGAGCGGAAGATCTTGCTGTGGGAAGTCGCTCTTCAAGGAATCCTTAAGAGCCGCGGCCAATGAGGCAAGGTTTCGACTCACAGCCGCCATGTCACTCTGTGCTCGAATCGCAGAGATCACCTGTTGCTGACGGGCTGCGCGGTCAAAGTCGGAGCTGCCGTGACGTGAGCGTGCAAAGATTAAGGCCTCTTCGCCGGTCATTGCGTGTACGCCCGCGAGGATGTGAATTCGTCCGTGTCGTCCACTCGAGAGTGGATATGAGTCGTCGCTTACGGGGTTTCTGGAGGTGACTCGTACGCCTCCCAGCGCATTTACGATCTCCTGAAAGCCAGAGAAGTTGACCATCAGCGAATAGTCAATGGTCATGCCGTATAAGTTGCCCATCATCGCGCGTAGGGCTGGCATTGGCCCATCCGGGAACACCTTTGGATGGCGACTCGCGGATGCGTAGTAGGAGTTGATCTTGTTCCCGTACGTCGCTCCGTAGAGGGACTGGGCCGCTTCTGGAACGGGAAAATCGACAGTGTCGCGCGGGATGCTGAACATGGTGACGGTGCCATTCACAGGATCGACGCTCGCAACGATCAGGGTGTCGGTGTTGAACGAGGCGCTGTTGCCACGCTGGTCAATGCCGACAAGGAGAACGTTCAGCCGCTCCTTACCATCCCAACGTGGTGCGGGAGAGGCGCCAGGGACCTCACTCTCCGTCGAGAAGATCCCCCCGACCAGGGCAGAAGCGGTGGTGACATAGCCACCGAGGACCAGGTGGAGCGAGAGCGCGGCGATCAGTGAGATCACGAGCCCCGCCAAAGAGAGGGCAATCGAACGAACCTCGCTTTCGCGTCGAACTGCACCGCGCCACGCGTCCGCTGCGGCGACCCCTCGCCAGGCTGCGAGGAGGATGTTGAGGATGCCGGCAGCACTGAGGCCCAATGGGGTGATCAAGAGTCCTGCGAGGCCGGCTAGCCCATCCGCGGCGACGACCCCGCCAGCCAGGGCAAGCAGGAGGACGGGGGGCGCGACGAAGAGCAGCGCGGCGCGCCAGCGACGCTCGTACACGTGTCCCAGCCCAGGAATGAGCAGCGAAAAGACGGCCGCCGCAAAGGCAGAGCGCCGAGGTGCCTCCACTGATTGGCTCATGACGAGAACCATACCGCCTCGTGCCGAAGCGAGCCGCCCCCCGTTTGCCATGACGGGGGTGGCGTGGCACGCTCCACTGCACATGTTTACTCCTGTTGACGCAAAGCCAGACCTGATCAGCCTGGAGCACCAGATGCTGGCGCGCTGGCGTGCCAACAACACCTTCGGGCGCCTGAAAGCGCAAACCGCTGGCGGGGAGCCGTGGTCTTTCCTTGACGGCCCCATCACCGCGAATAATCCGATGGGGGTGCACCACGCCTGGGGACGCACCTACAAGGATCTCTTCCAACGGTTTCGAGCAGCCCTCGGCCATGAGCTTCGCTGGCAGCAGGGATTTGACTGCCAAGGACTCTGGGTCGAAGTCAACGTTGAAAAAGAGCTCGGGTACACCTCGAAGCGGCAGATTGAAGAGCGGGGACTCGCCGAGTTCATTCGACTCTGCAAACAGCGAGTGCTCACCTATGCGGCGCGTCAGACGGAGCAGTCTATTCGTCTTGGCATGTGGATGGACTGGAATGATCCAGCAGAACTTCTGCAATTACGCGACGCGCTTGCCGTTGCGCCAGAAGAGGAGATTGCGATCCACGGAGTAGCCGGCGATGTGCGCGGCACTCCAGAGCGATTGATTGGTCAGCTCGGATCCCCCGAGATCGGTGGTTCGTATTTCACCTTCTCCGACGAGAACAACGATCTCATTTGGGGCTTCCTTGCCGAGTGCAATCGTCGCGGCTGGCTGTATAAGGGGAGTGACAGCATGCCGTGGTGCACTCGTTGTGGTACGGGCATTAGTCAGCATGAGATGACGGAAGGGTATGCCGACCGAGAGGACCCTTCGGTGTATTTCGGCCTCCCGCTCGTCGATCGTCCCGGAGAGGAACTACTCGTGTGGACAACGACACCGTGGACGATTCCCGCCAACGTCGCCGCCGCCGTAAATCCTGCCCTCTCCTATGAGCTCGTGGAATTTGACGGACGACGTCTTTGGATCGGAGCAACTCGACGTGTGGCTGCGCTTGGAGGCGGCGCTCCGCGCGCCAAGGTCCTTGACGTAAAGACCGGGAGCGAACTGATCGGATGGCGGTACCAAGCGACATTTGATGATGCTCCCGCAGTTGCGGAAGCGCTCGGGCCACGCGGTGCGGCGCACCGCGTTATCTCATGGAGCGATGTCGGAGCCGAGGAGGGGACAAGCATCGTGCATATCGCTCCCGCCTGCGGTAGCGAAGACCACGCGCTCGGTGTCACGGAGTCGCTCCCCATGATCGCGCCGATTGATGAGGCGGGAACCTACCTTCCGGGTTTTCACGAACTGAGCGGCCAGGATTGGCTCGAGGTGTCAGACCTGGTCTTCGCCGCTCTTGAGAAGAGTGGAAGCATGTTGCGCAAAGAGCGCATCACGCACCGCTATCCACACTGCTGGCGATGTGCAACGCCTCTGGCATTTCGCCTGGTTGACGAGTGGTTTATCAGCATGGGGGCTACCTATGACAAGCCGCGGGAAGAGTTGACCGCTGAGGAGAAGTCGTCAAGTCTGCGGTACCAGATCATGGATGTTGTTGACAAGATCACTTGGCTGCCATCATTCGGTCGCGATCGCGAGCTTGACTGGCTGCGAAACATGAGCGACTGGATGATTTCAAAGAAGCGGTACTGGGGACTTGCGCTGCCCATCTACGAATGCGCCTCATGCGGAGCAGTTGACGTTATTGGATCACGCTCCGAGCTTGAAGCACGTGCAGTTGCGGGCGCTGAGGCGATTCTGGGGCGAAGCCCGCATCGTCCATATATCGATGAGGTACGTATCGCGTGCTCATCGTGCCAAAGTGCCGTTCGCCGCGTCCCGGATGTTGGAAATCCGTGGTTGGATGCCGGAATCGTCTCTCTCTCTACGATGCGGTTCCGTAGCGATCCGGAGTATTGGAAGCGGTGGTTCCCAGCGGACCTCATCACTGAAAGTTTCCCAGGTCAGTTCCGTAACTGGTTCTATTCGTTGCTTGCCATGTCCACGGTGATGGTCGGGAGTGAACCAACTCGGGCGGTGTTCGGATACGGCCTTGTATTCGCCGAGGATGGTCGTCAGATGCATAAGAGTTGGGGAAATTCCATTGAGTTTGATGAGGCGGCAGATCGGATGGGAGCCGATGTCATGCGATGGCTCTTTGCCGGCTCGCGACCCGAAGAGAACGTTCACTTTGGATGGAGTGGGGCGGACGAAGCTCGCCGCCGACTGCTGGTCCTTTGGAACGTGTACGCCTTCCATGTCGGCTATGCCAATAGTGTGGGGTGGCGACCAGGCGGTCCGGCTCGCCCAGTGGCCCAGCGAGGCGCTATGGATCGATGGATCTTGAGTCGCACGGCGGATCTCGTGGCGAAGGTTGAGGAGGCGCTTCGCGCCTACGACGCTCACGCGGCAGTAGCCCGTCTGGAACTTGCCATTGACGAGCTTTCCACGTGGTACCTCCGCCGCTCCCGAGATCGCTTTGAGATCTCTGCCAACGCTGATGACCGCTCCGATGCATTTACAACCTTGCACGACGTCCTTGTTACGCTCGTACAGGTTGCATCCCCAATCGCCCCGATGCTTACTGACGCGATCTACATCAATCTTGCATCCGATTCAGATTCATCTAGCGTCCACCTTCAGCCCTGGCCAAGCGATCGGGTGCGTAGCTGGCGCGATCGTAAGTTGGAATCGGACATGAATCGAGTTGTGCGTGCGGCAGAGCTCGGCCGTTCCGTGCGAAGTGCGGCTGCGCTCCGAACACGACAACCACTTGCACGAGCACGCGTTGTGTTCGGGGGTGAGACCCCGAATCGAGAACTACTTGCGGTGCTTGCCGACGAACTTAACGTCAAATTGATCGAACCCGTCAGCGATGCATCGGGGCTATTTGAACGTAAGGTCAAGGTTCTATTGCCAAAAGTTGGAAAGCGACTCGGTTCTCGTCTACAGGCCGTAATCACCGCAGCGCGTATGGGAGAGGTCACGTTCTTGCCTACCGGCGCAGTGGTTATTGAGGGGATGGAGTTTTCCCCCGATGAAATTGAGGTGCAGGCTACGCCTCGAGAAGGGGGATTCGTTGCCGAGGCGGATGGTCTTGTTGTCGAGCTTGAGACCGCTCTCACACCTGAGTTGATTGCCGAGGGCGATGTCCGTGAGCTATCGCGAGCCGTTCAAGAGTTGCGGAAACGTTCAGGAATGCGGCTTGGTGAGACGATCCTTCTAGCGTTGCCGAAGAGCGCACGTGGATTGGCGCCGTATTCCCAGGCGATCGCGCGGTCCGTTGGTGCGCGTGACATCAATTTTGACCATGACGACAGCGACGAAAGCGGCAAGGTGACGCTCTCCTTTGGCGACATTGGATTCTCAATCCACCGGCTGTCGTGATGCGACGTACGACCCTCGCGGCAGTTGCACTTGCCATCTTCGCCCTTGATCGAGGAACAAAACTTGTGATTGAAGGGTTGGATCTGCGAGCGCCAATACAGCTGGTCGGCTCACTTCTCCAAATCGTTCGGGGAGAGAATCGAGGTGGTCTTTTCGGAATTGTGCAGGGGAGTGCACCCCTTCTTGCCGTGCTCAGCGTTGGCGTCGTTGTCGCGCTAGTGATGTATCACGACCGGGAGCGCACCACAAAGGTCACCCTTTTGACGATCGGTGTTGGTTTATTAGTCGGTGGCGCAGCGGGCAACTTTGTAGATCGCATTGCCTTCGGATACGTTCTTGATTTTGTCGATTTCGGTGTGGGGACGCTCAGGTTTTGGACCTTCAACCTCGCTGATGCCGGCATTAGTATTGGGATCGTGACGCTGCTTGCTGACACGTTGTTGCGTTCACGCGGTGCAGGGCGGGTATGAACGACGCGCGCGAGATTGATCTCCACATTCCACCAGAGGCAGCGCGCCAGCGTGCAGATCGATTCGTTGCGGATCGCAGTGGATTGTCACGCTCGTTTGTCCAGCGTCTCATCTCTGAGGGTCATCTCACTATGAATGGTCTCATCGTACGTGCGAGCGCGACGTTGTTGCCCGGCCAGACGCTTCACCTCGTGATCCCGCCCGTGAGTGAGACCACGCTCGCTGCCGAGGATATCCCGTTGACTGTCGTCTATGAAGATGAAGACATTGTTGTGGTGAACAAGCCTGCGGGACTCGTCGTTCATCCCGCACCGGGACATGCAACAGGGACGCTGGTTAACGCCCTACTGCACCACGTAGAAGAGTTGCCCGGAATCGCGGGTGTGGCGCGACCAGGGTTGGTGCACCGCTTGGACAAAGACACGAGCGGTCTCCTGATCGTCGCCAAAGGTGACGTTGCACAGCTGAGCCTCATGGCGCAGTTGAAGGCACGGCGAATAAAAAAGACCTACCTCGCCCTCGTGCAAGGCTCAGTCGCTGCCGAAGTTGGACGGATCGAGGCGCCGATCGGTCGTGATCCTGGTGAGCGCAAGCGGATGGCAGTGGTCGCAAATGGCCGCGACGCGACCACCGGATATCGCGTCCGTGAGCGACTCCCAGGCTGGACGTTGCTCGAGGTTGACCTCATCACCGGTCGCACCCATCAGATCCGCGTACACCTCACGGAGATCGGGCACCCGATCGCTGGTGATCCGACCTACGGGAACGGCACTAGTCGTCGTGGCCCCGCGGCGACGACCCGACTCTTCTTGCACGCCTGGAAGATTGTCTTTGCGCACCCGAGGGATGGACGCTTGATCCGACTTGAAGCGGAGCTGCCGCCCGACCTGCAGGTGCCGCTTGATGCGCTACGGTTGCACTCCAGCAGAGGGGAGGGGTGATGGAGCCACAGCGAGGGTTCGGGGCACCAGGCGCCCAGGTGATCGTTATCTCAGGTCCAAGTGGCGTCGGCAAAGACACCATCATCAATGAGCTGCGCCGTCGCCCCGTGGGTCAGACCTTTCACTATGTCGTCACTTGCACCACACGGCCCCCACGCGTGGGTGAGATGGATGGAGTTCACTATCACTTTCACAGTCGAGACTCCTTTGACGCCCTCCACGCGGCAGGAGAGTTACTTGAGTCCGCTACGGTTCACGATCGTTCGTACGGCACGCCGCGTGGGGAGGTGCGCGCGGCGCTCGAACGCGGCCAGGATGCCCTGTGCAAGATTGATGTCCAGGGTGCCCGAAGTCTGCGCAAGGTCATACCTGAGGCACTCCTGATCTTCATCGCCCCGCCCTCACCAGAGGCACTTGCCGAGCGACTTGCTGGTCGTGGAACGGAGACGGCTGAAGAGCTCGTGACGCGCGCTCGTAACGCCATTACCGAAATGGAACGTGCCGACGAGTATGACTACCTCGTGCTCAATGAGACGGGGTATCCCGAGGAGGCTGCGGCTCAGGTAGAGAAGATCGTCCTTGCTGAGCGTGACAAGCATCCGGGGCGCCGGATCTCGGTGTGACTGGGGGCCTCCAGACTCAACCAGCGGGCAGGGTGACCCGCCTCCGCGTCGCAGTCGATGTTCCAGGAGCTCCTGGCGATCGTCTCTACGATTACCAGTCGCGTGAGGGCCTGGTAGTTGGCGTGGGGGATGGAGTGATCGTTCCATTCGGTGGGCGACGCGCCATTGGCGTTGTAGTGGCGGTAGATCCGCCCGAAGCTCCGCCCGCCGATATCGCGCTCAAGACAGTCGAGGGACGATTGGGTGTCGAGCCGCTCGTTACGCCCCTCCTGATGGCCCTAGCCGAAGTGATCGCCCGACGCTGGGCCGCGCCGTTAGCCACCACGATCCGCTCACTTCTGCCGGCTGGCATGTTGGATGCGGTGGTATTGGAGGCTCGGAGAGTTGGCGGACCGAGCGATGAGGCGGATCGAATTGGTCTCGGAGAGGAGTGGGTCTCCGTAGACCGCCTCACTGGGGCCCGGGGATCTATGCGAGCCTCAACCCTGAAAACGCTACGACAATTGGAACTTCGCGGTGATGCCGAGCGACGCTGGTCGCTTGTGCGGAAGGGCGCTGCAAGCTTAGACACGACCTTCGCGGCGATGAGCGTTGACTTCGCGCCAGCAGAGGTGCAGAACGTTCGCCTAGGCGTACGGCAGCGAGCAGCGCTCAGTGAACTGATCGCTGCGTCGGGCACCGACGACCCATGGATCGCTGCGAGCGCGCTCCCCGGGGGGCTACCGACGCTTCGTCGGTTGGCGGAGGTTGGTCTTGTTCGCCTGGAGGTCCGCAGAATCCAGCGCAGGCACTCGGATCGACGAGCTCCAATGACGAAGGTTGCAGTAGGGCCACTCACGCTGACACCCGCTCAGCAAGAGATGGTTGAGGCTGTCTGCGAGCCGCACGCATCTGGGGGCACCCTGCTCGTCGATGGGGCACCAGGGTCTGGCAAGAGTCGGGCGGCGGCTGAGGCGGCGATGCGGACGCTTGCCGCTGGACACTCCGTTCTGTGGTTGGTTCCCGAGTCCGCACAAGTGGCAATCGCAGCCGACATGCTCGCCGAGGCGGGTGGGACCCCCGAGTTGATCCATTCGGGCATGAGCGATGGTGAACGTCTGGACGCGCACGATCGACTGCGTGGACTCGGACCACACCTCGTTGTCGGTACGCGAATAGCTCTTGGAGCGCTCGGTGTTGAACTCGGCCTGATCGTCGTCGACGAAGAACATGAGAGCGCGTACAAGTCTGATCGCGCCCCCCGGATCCACGCTCGAGAGGCGGCACGCGAGCTGGCCAACCTTGCACACGCCAAAACACTCCTCATTAGCGCAACGCCAGCGATTGAATCGCTGGCTCGAGCTGAACAGGAGCACTGGAGGCGCTTCACCCTGCCACGCCGTAGTCCTGCGCCACGCGTAGACGTCGTTGATTTGCGGACGGAGCTTGCGGATGGTTGGCGCGGCATGATGAGTCGCGCACTCGTGGCACAGCTGACCTCGTTGAATTGGGAGGGTGGTGCGCAAGCGCTGCTGATCATCAATCGCCGCGGGCTCGCTTCAGCACTCCTCTGCCGCGACTGTGGGGCCGCCCAATCTTGTCCATCGTGCGAGCGACCGCTGGTGCTGCACAGCGCAGGGTCACTGCTCCGTTGCCACGGATGTGGATTGGCGGCGGAGCCGCTCGCACGGTGCCCTTCGTGTGGGGGAGCACGGATTCGGCCGCTCGGCGGTGGGACTGAGCGGCTTGAGGCCGAGGTTCGTTCGGTATTTCCCGCGCTAGCCATCGATCGGCTCGACGCGGATTCGGCCTCTGGTATCGGATCGGGCGATCGAATTCTTGACGGATTCCGAAGCGGACGCACGCAAGTGCTGATTGGTACCGCGCTTGCCGCGAAGGCGCTAGATCTCCCAGCGCTGGCACTCGTCGCGGTCGTCTCGGCCGATACTGGGCTACTCCTACCCGATGAGCGCGCCGCTGAACGTGCCGTCTCCCTGGTGGTTCAGGCGGTGGGCCGGCTCGGACGAGGCAGTGATGCAGGCATAGCGATCATCCAAAGCTACCGCCCCGACGATCCTGCCATTACCGCCGCAGTGGAAATCGCCCGAGGTGGCAGTGTGGACGCCTGGCGCGCGCGGGAGATTGGACTACGCAAGTCGGCGGGTGGAGCCCCCTTCCTGCGGACGCTCAAACTTAGTGCCGCTGCGGCCACCTCAGTTGAAGCCCGACGATCGGCAGAGCGCCTCGCCGCTGCCCTTCGCGCTGCGGCATCTGAAGTGGGTGATCGTCAGGCTCGCATCTTCGGTCCCATTCCCGCATGGGTTCCACGCCGCGCTGGCCGCTGGCGAGAGCACGTAATTCTCCGAGCGGAAAACCTTGATCGATATCTCCCCCTCGTCCGCGGGCGAGAGATCCTGCTAGACGTTGAGCCAGAGACGCTCCTGTAGCGCTTGCTAGAATCCGACCATGAGCGTGCGACCGATCCTGCTGCTTGGTGACCCACGGCTCCGCGTTCCTGGAGCGCCCGTTGAGAGTTTCGGCAAGCTGCTGCACTCGCTCCTCGACGATCTTGCACACACGATGCGCGCGGCTCCTGGGGTGGGCCTTGCGGCGCCGCAACTCGGAGAACCCCTGAATGTTGCCGTTGTGGAGGCAAAGGGGAAAACCTATGAGCTGGTCAATCCACGTATCGTTCGCGATGTTGGCGACCAAACGGACCTTGAGGGCTGCCTCTCAATTCCTGGCTATGTAGCAGAGATCACGCGAAAAGAGCGGGTCTGGGTTGAGGCACAAGACCGAACGGGAAGGCCTTACAAGTTTAGTGAGCATGGATTCTTGGCACGAGCCGTTCAACATGAACTTGATCATCTCGCTGGGACGCTGTACATCGACTACCTCGATTCCATGGACCAACTCATTGCCGTTGATGAAGGCGACGACGATGCTCTCGACGACTCTCCAGAGGCGGTCGCTGCAAAGAAGCGCCGAGCGGCGCTACGAGGCCATAGTCACAAGTAGTCGATTGATCCTGTTTGGGAGCGGTGGCTTTGCCGTCCCGTCGTTCAGTGCAGTTGCCACTGACCCTCGTTTTGAGATCGTTGCGGTCGTGACAGCGCCACCACGCGAGGCGGGTCGACGTGGCTCACCCCGTCCAACACCCGTAGATGCGTGGGCCAGCGACCGTGACCTTCCTATTCTGCACATTGAACGGGTGCGCGAAGCTCACGCTCTCGCCCAGATCACCCCCATCAACGCCGAGGCGGCCCTCCTGGCTGACTTCGGTCAAATCATTCCAATGACGCTGCTGAGTCATTACCGATGCGGCATCATCAATCTGCATCCGTCGCTGCTGCCGCGGCACCGGGGCGCGAGCCCCATTCCCGCGACGATTCTTGCTGGCGATCTAGAGACTGGGGTGACAACGATCCTGATGGATCAGGGCGTGGACACAGGTCCAGTTCTCGCCGTCCAACGCCTCCCCCTCAACGCAACGGTTGCGGCGCCACAACTTGAGCGCGAACTTGCCGAGCTTGCGGCTGATGGCGTGTCGGATACGTTGGCGACGTGGATCCATGGTGGCGGAGAGTCGCATCCTCAGGCCACCGTCGGCGTGACGCAGACCCATCGCATCACTCGCGAGGATGGGCGGATCGGAGCACTCACCCCCAAGGAGAGAGCCCTGCGCATGTGGCGCGCCTACCAGCCGTGGCCCGGGATCTGGATTGAGTGGCCTCGGATCGGCAATCGAATCAGGTTAGATGTGGTGGGCGATGCCGAGCACGCCGCAGCGCTACCACCTGGCAGCCTCACCGTACGCGACAAGAGGCTGCTCCTACTCCTCCCAGGTGGCGCTCTGGAATTGGAGCGTGTGACACCAGCCAACGGCAGGTCGATGACGGGCGCGGAGTTCGCGCGAGGTCGTCAGGCGGATCTTGAGACACGTGGGAGAATCGCGGAATGAACCCTTCCGAGGCGGCACGCCAAACGATACGACCCGAGATCCTCGCCGATCTCAGCGTCAGCCAGCTTGCGGCGCGGGTGCGCGACGTCGGAGCGGAGCCCTATCGGGTAACGCAGATCCTCGATGCCGCATGGCGCTCTACGGCGACGGACTGGAGCGGGGTGACAACGTTAGGGAGAGCACTGCAAGAGCGCCTCGCCAGCGAGCTCCGGTTTAGCGCGTTTGAGGCGGTTGAACGTCAGGAGGCTGAAGATGGGGCCACGACCAAACTCCTGCTCACCCTGTCGGATGGCGCCAAAGTTGAGGCTGTGTTGATGCGCTCTCCCGCCGATCCGCGACGAGGCTCTGGACCGCGAGCGACCGTGTGCGTCTCAAGTCAGGCGGGCTGCGCAGTCGGTTGTCCGTTTTGCGCCACGGGAGAACTCGGCTTTACGAGGAATCTCAGCTCGGGGGAGATCCAGGATCAGGTTCGAATCGCTCGGCAGATCCTGCGAAGCGAACAGCGGGAACTGACCAATGTTGTGTATATGGGAATGGGGGAGCCGCTGCAGAATATTGATGCTGTCTTTGCGTCGATTGATGGACTCACTGATCCCCTTCGAGGCGGCATCGGACAGCGACGCATCACGGTATCTACGAGCGGTGTAGTTCCTGGAATCGAGCGCCTCGCCCGTCAGCGCCCACAGATCACCCTGGCTGTGTCGCTACACGCAGCACGGAATCCATTACGGGATCTGCTCGTTCCACTCAACCGCAAGTGGCCGGTTGAGGCGGTGATCCGTGCTGCCCATGCCCACGCGCGTGCCACCGGACGACGAACCACCTATGAAGTAACCATGATTGATGGGATCAATGACCGCGCCGAGGATTCGGCCGCTTTAGCGGAACTCCTGGCAGGGAGCGGCGCCCACGTGAACCTGATTCCGATGAATGCTGTGGCCCACACACCGTGGCATGAGTCGCGTCCGGAGCGGATCGAGCAGATCGCAAATGAGCTTCGTTCGGCAGGTTTGACCGTGACAGTTCGGCGGAATCGTGGTCGAGAGGCGGGTGCCGCGTGCGGTCAACTCGCCGCAGAGCGGGCAGGTGAGCCAACTCCCGTTGCCGTAGCTCGTCGGCGGGAGCTGCTCGTTGCAGCTAGTGCGGCGGCGTTGCAGGGGAGGCGCACCGCTCAGCCCATCGCCCCAGCGGGACCTTTGAGGGGTGACGCGTGACCGCAGGTCGTGTGGAGATCGCCGCCAGCATTTTGAACGCGGATCTTGGTGCGCTGCGGGAGGCGGTACTTGCTGCCGAATCAGCTGGCGTCGATCGCATCCACCTCGACATCATGGACGGCCAGTTTGTTCCTAACCTCACTTTCGGGTTGGCGACGGTGGAAGTCCTACGTGCTGCTACGGCTCTTCCGTTTGATGCGCACCTCATGATGCTTTCGCCAGGCCGCTGGGCAACCCGTTTTGTGGAAGCCGGGTGCGAGTCGGTCGCGATTCATGTGGAGGCGCCCGACCAGCATCGTCAGATCCTGGACGCAATCCGCGATAGTGGGGGTCGAGCTGGCGTCGCACTCGACCCTGAAACTCCCATCGAGGCGCTCGCCCCGTTCCGTTCGCAACTGGATTTCGTATTGGTCATGACTGTGAAGTCTGGATTTGGTGGACAGGCTTACCGGCCGGAGGCTGCCTCTCGGATTGCTGCGATCCGTGATGTCGTTGGCAATGCAGATGGAGATTCGCTCCGTGTGCATGTTGATGGCGGCATCAACGCTGGAACTGCGCCGCACGCAACCGGACACGGCGCCAATCTACTCGTGGTCGGCAGCGCCCTGTTCTCTGGGGGCAACCCAGCGCAGATGGCGGAGGCGGTGCGGGTGATTCGGGAGTCGACTTCCCCCTAAGGTGAGGTCGGAATCAGGCGCCCTTGCTCGCGGTTCGTCGACAGCGGGTGCAGACGAGGACGCGCTTTGTTGTGGTGCCCACAGCAACAACGGTCGGCTGAAGGTTGGCGCGGAAGCGCCGATGGGCGCGGACGCGGTTCATCCCAACAGACTGGGGATTGAATCCCGCGATTGAGTCCTTACCGCAGAGGGTGCAGAAGCGTGCCATGTCAACTCTCCTTGTGTGGTGGACGGCCTAGGGGGGCACGCCCGTCGTCGGTGTCGTATCGTAGCAGGTGTGTCCGACGCCTCGCCAAGGCTCGGGAATAGGGAGGGCTACATGGCTGGAGCTGCTCAGATCAGACGGGGCTCAGGGAGCACGCGTTTGTGAGCCGAAAGAGCTGGGATGGCGTTGAACTGATGGCCGCCCTGCGATCGGGGCTGAACCGCCTCGAAAGTCGAGTGGATGCGGTCAATGCGCTCAACGTCTTCCCCGTGCCTGATGGGGACACGGGTACGAATATGCTGGCCACGCTCAAGGCGGCCATCGCCGAAGGAGAGGCTTCGCTGGCCACCGGGGTCACTTCGATCGATGAGGTGAGCGCTGCGGTCGCACGCGGTGCGCTCCTTGGGGCTCGTGGAAATTCGGGGGTCCTGCTCTCCCAAATCCTTCGTGGGTTGCCACATGCCGTCCGGGGACGTCAGCGAGCTCGAGCCCAAGAGATTGCCCAAGCCCTCTCCATGGGCGTCCTCCACGCCTACTCTGCAGTGGCGACCCCAACGGAGGGAACCATCCTGACTGTTGCTCGAGAAGTCGCTGCTGCGGCGATGAAGGAGTCTGAATCTGCGGCGGAGCTTCGCCCCTTCCTCGAAAGTATCGCTGTCACCGCTCGCAGCTCCGTCGAAAAAACACCAACGCTCCTCGCGGTTCTGCGCGAAGCGGGGGTGGTCGACTCGGGCGGAGCAGGATTGCAATTGATCCTAGAAGGGATCGCCGACGTTCCATCCGTTGCGCCATCGCGAGGCGCCGACGAGGCGGAACGACAGCGTCCCGATGCAAAACCTCCCCAACTCGTGGCGGCTCAATCTGTTGCTGCTGCGACCGACTCAGCACCGACGGAATTTGGTTATGAAACGGTCTTCATCCTCACGTCGCCCAAGCAACCACTCGACCTAGCCGCGATTCGTGCGCATCTGGAGACTATCGGGGAGAGCGTCCTCGTCGCTGGGGATGAGGCAACGTGCAAGGTGCATGTGCACAACCAGCGTCCAGATGAGGTGCTTGCGTACGGGATTAGTTTGGGTGACGTCCGAGCGGTCACCATCGAAAACCTTGACCAGCAGAGCGCCGAGCGTGCCACAGGTCACGTGGCATTCAACCAGTTGGCCGATGGACCGCTCGCAGCCGCCGCTCGCCCCGTAGTCGCCTCACTTGGACGCGGCACCTCCATTGTTGCCATTGCGGCCGGCCCAGGACTTGGTGAAATCCTTCGATCGGCGGGCGCCTCGCAGATCGTCCATGGGGGTCAGACTGAGAACCCTTCAGCAGCCGAAATCGCATCGGCGATCGCACACGCTGGCACGGAGTTCGTCGTCGTCCTACCGAACAACGGCAACATCGTGTTGGCTGCTCGCCAAGCGGCCGACCTCTCCTCCGCGCATGTTGTCGTAGTTCCAACCCGCAACGCAGCCGAAGGGATCGCTGCACTTCTGGCGTGGGATCCATCACTCTCTCTTGAAGAGCTTGTGCCGCGCATGGAGGCGGCGCGAGCAGCGGCACGTACGTTCCGAGTTGTTGAAGCGGTTCGAGACGCGGTGGTCCGGGGGGTCGCGGTTAAGGCAGGGCAAATCATGGCACTCGACCCTGTGGACGGAATCATTGCCACGGGTGGCACCGATGTGGAGGCGATCACCGCCGCCCTAATCCGAGAGTCTGCGGAACTCATCACCCTGTATGTTGGGGCTGAGGTGTCTGATGAACAGGCTCAGGAGTTTGTTCACGCGGCGCGAGCGGCAGTCTCTGGAGCAGAGGTAGAGCTGCAGCGTGGCGGCCAGCCGATTGAACGGGTGCTCGTGAGTCTGGAGTGACCGCAGACCCGGGCGAACTCCCGCTCAAAGGCCTCACGCTCCCTGGTGGATCAAGTTTGGTCCGAGGCCTGGCCAAGCTTGGTGTGACCACAGTCGCGGACTTGCTGACGTACCTCCCGCGTCGCTATGAAGACCGGCGCGAGATCACCGCGATCGCCAACGTTATTGGGGGGAGAAGCGCCACGATCTCCGCTCGCGTCACCGATGTGCGCGTGGAGAAGACCTGGCGTCGCGGAGTTCAGCGCACCATTGCGACACTCGTTGACGAATCAGGGGCAATCGATGCCGTCTGGTATGGACGTCGTTTCATCGAACGGCGGCTCAGAGTTGGTACCTCCATCGTGGCAACTGGTCGGGTCAAGGCCATCGGATGGACGTCGCACCTTGAGGCGCCAGATTTCAGCACGGTCGGGGAGGGTGATCAGGTCAGCGCAGGTCGAATCGTTCCTATCTATCGTTTGACACGCGGCGTCACCGCGTTGAGTTTGCGCCGCGCGGTCCGTTCACTCCTCGACACCTATGGATCACAACTGACAGACCCCATGCCTAGCGAGATGCTGTCTCGACTCGGACTGATGCCTCTAGCGCGTGCGATAGAGGCGTTGCATTGGCCAGAAGAGTTTGATCTCCGAGATGCGGCACTACGTCGACTGGCGTTCGATGAACTCCTCGCCGTACAGCTTGCCCTCGTGCATCGGGCCCGTCGTCGGGGCAAGGAGGGGGGCATCTCAATCACGCCAACGGAGGCACAGCGAGATCACATTGAGGGAGTGATTCTGCACGGCATTGGCGGCGCAGGCTCTGAAACCACGCACCCGTGGACGAGTGATCAGCGGCGTGCAATCAGCGAGATCCTCGCCGATCTGACGAAAAGCGCGCCGATGCTGCGACTCTTGCAGGGAGACGTTGGAACAGGGAAAACGGCGGTCGCGCTCGTGGCCGCCGCCGCGACGGCGCTCGCTGGGCACCAGGCCGCACTTCTTGCGCCGACAGAACTGCTGGCACGCCAGCACGCAGCAACTGCACAACGGCTACTCGCGCCACTCGGCATCAATGTGGCACTGGTCCTCGGGAGCGCATCAGCCGCAGAGCGCCGTGCGGCGCGAGCGGCAGCCGCGGAGGGTGGCGCTGCAGTGGTGATTGGAACGCACGCCCTCTTTGCTGAGGGTACGAATTTCGCCTCTCTGGCGCTGGTGATAGTGGACGAACAGCATCGATTTGGCGTAGAGGAGCGCGCCAAACTTCTCTCCAAGGCGGCGCGGGAGCCGCACCTTCTTCTGATGACTGCGACACCGATTCCCCGGACAATCGCGCAGCTCCTCTATGCCGACGTGGCCTCATCGGAGCTCCGCCTCCTTCCAGCCGGACGACAGCCTATTCGCACGGCCATTCGCTCAAGCGCCGACCTTGAGAAGGTCTGGAACTTCGTGGATGACGAGGCACGCGCCGGACGGCAAACCTTCGTTGTGGTGCCGCGCATCGCTGATGCGGAAGAGGCTGGCGAGGATCCGCAGGTGGGGATATTCGCCGATTCAGGGGAGTCGAACCCGGAGGTCGGCGTCGAGGCGCAAGCTGAACAACTGCGTCAGCGCCTCCCTCATCGACGTATTGGGATTGTCCACGGGCAACAGCCCGTGTCAGAGCGGATTGAGGCAATGCAGTCCTTCGTTTCAGGTGCCACCGAGATCCTCGTCGGCACGACGGTGGTCGAGGTTGGTGTCGATGTTCCAACCGCGAGCGTGATGGTGATCATCGAGGCAGAGCGATTCGGTCTGGCAACGTTGCACCAGCTCCGTGGTCGGGTGGGGCGTGGAGCCGACAAAGGGTGGTGCATTCTTGTCAGCGATAGCGACGATGAAGTTGCTCGTGCGCGCTTGGCGGCGATCGAATCTACGCGCGATGGATTCGCGCTCGCAGAGCAAGATATCGCCCTGCGAGGTGAGGGGAGTGTCTTGGGTACGATGCAGAGTGGCCTTCCGCCCCTGCGGATCGCAACCCTCGCTCGCTCCGAAGATCGTGCACTTGCCCTACTTGCGCGGGCTGAGGCGGAGCGGCTCCTTGATCGGACTGGCAGCGCGCAGGAGAGCGCAGCACATCTTGCGGAGGCGTACGCCCGAGGTTGGCCAATTGGACGCGCGACGGGCGCGGCGATTGCGGAGGGCGCCCCGGTATGAATCTGAAGGGCGGGACGCTCCGAATCATTGCGGGAGAGTTTCGCGGAAGGCGTATTGCTGTCCCATCGCATGGAACGCGTCCAATGGCCGATCGGGTTCGCGAGTCCCTCTTCGCCGTACTTGAACCACGGATCGCAGGGGCTCACGTTGCTGATCTCTGTGCTGGGAGTGGCGCGGTCGGCATTGAAGCCCTGAGTCGTGGAGCTGCGCGCGCCACGTTCTTTGAGCAAGCTCGCGATGCGATCACAGTGATTCACGCCAACCTCGCTGCACTTCAACTTGAAGCGCGATCAATCGTTATCGGGGACGACGTGATCTCCGCGCTTGACCGCACCTCGGCACCCTTTGATCTCATCGTGGCGGATCCACCATATGAGGATCGTTCGCTGGCGGAGCGGATTATGGATCGATGCGCGACGGGCGGCGGACCGTTAGCGGAGAGCGGTTTACTCGCGCTCACGGGACGAACACGCCCAGGCGGGCTTCCACGACCCCTCCCGGACGGACTACGATGGGTGCGCACGCTAACCTACGGTGATAGTTCGGTTGATTTGTTGGCGCGCGGCGCGTCAGTTGAAGCGGAGGCAGAGCATGAGTGAACGGGTTGCCCTCTATCCAGGTAGCTTTGATCCGGTCACATTCGGACACCTTGATCTGATTCGCCGAAGTCTCTCAATCGCAGATCGTGTGGTGGTGGCGATCTTGCCGAACTCTGGCAAGGAGGCTCTCCTGACCTTGGATGAGCGTGCCACACTGCTACGAGAGGTGATCACCTCTGAGTTGGGTGATCTCGGAAGTCGCATTGAGATTCGCTCCGCATCAAACTTGGCAGTGCGGGTCGCCTCTGAGTCGGGAGCGACGCTGTTGATCCGCGGGCTTCGTGCGGGTTCCGATTTCGAGGCAGAGCTCCGGATGGCGCACGCAAACCGACTCCTTGCCCCAGAGATTGAGACCATCTTCCTGATGACGGCCCCCGAACACGCCTCAACGTCGAGTCGATTGGTTCGTGAGGTTGCTCGGTATGGTGGCCCACTTGACCGCCTGGTGCCAGCGGCCGTGGTCCCGGTGCTCACCACCGCTGCGCGTCGTCGAGCGCCCGGAGCGTAGGTCGTGGAGGACGATGCGGCGATATCACGGCCGCCCGTCTTCGTCGTTGATCTTTCACCGATCCTCGCCGAATCGGTTGGAGGCACATTCTCCCTAGCTCCGTTTGAGGTCGAGGAACTCATTGACGGCGAATCCTTTCACGGTGTTGGCCACCTGCGCATCGATCGCACGAACCGTGGCGTACGCATTGTGGGAGTCGTTGATGGACGCCAGGTGGGCGCCTGTGGACGCTGTTTGGCCGCAACGACAGCGCCCCTTGAGGCCGCTATCGACGAGGAGGCACTGGAGTCCAATCGAGCAGGTGAGGGCGCGCTCCTGATTGGCAAGGGGAACAGCATCGATATCGGCCGCCTCGCTCTTGAAGCGCTCGACCTTGCTCGCCACCTGGTCTTGTCATGCACGCCGCCCTGCCCCGAACGCTGCGGGCTCTGTGGCGGGGAGCACCCTGCGGATGCCTGCCCCGAGCGTAGCCTGGATCCTCGTTTGGCCGGTCTCGCATCCCTGCTCCCCCACGCGGGGGACGAGGAGGCGCCGATCGGGTAGGATTCCCCTCCAAGGCGCGCCCAGTTGCGCGCCAACGAGCGAGGGTCACAACCATGGGCGTACCAAAGAGAAAGAAGTCACATGCACGTCAGGGCGACCGACGCGCCCATCATGCATTGACCCTACCCTCGATGGATCGTTGCCCTCAGTGCAACGCGGTTAAGCGCGCCCACCATGCCTGCCCTGAGTGCGGAACCTATCGCGGCCGTGAGGTCATCCGCCGACCTGCGCCGGACGCGGACGTCGCCGACGCGTAACGCGCGATGAGCGTGTCGGACGGCACGGTCCGCCTCGCACTCGATGCGATGGGTGGTGATCACGGCGCATCTGAAGTAGTTCCCGGCGGACTTCGTTGGGCGCTCGAGAACCCCAATGACCATCTCACCCTTGTCGGCGACGAGCCAATCATTCGCGAGATCGCGGGGGGCACTCTTCCACAAAACGTTTCAATCGTTCACGGACCAGGCGTAATCACCATGGACGAGAATCCCGCCATAGCGGTTCGTGAACGCAAAGACGCCTCAATGGTGGTTGCCGCAACTCTCGTTCGCGACAACGTCGCGGACGCAGTGGTGACCGCTGGTCATACCGGCGCAGGAATGGCCGCCGGCGTGCTCATCATCGGTCGGATCAAGGGCGTGATACGACCAGCGATCGCCGTGCAGTTCCTGCTGCGAGAGAAGCCACTCCTCCTGCTCGATGTCGGCGCCAACCCAGATTCAACTCCTGAGAATCTCTATCAATACGCCCATATGGGCCAGATCTTCTCTGAGCGTGTCCTCGGTATCGCCGACCCACGGGTAGCCCTCCTGTCGATCGGGGAGGAGAAGGGGAAGGGAGACGTGCGCATCCAACGTGCCACCGAGCTCCTTGACCAATCCGCATTGAATTTTATTGGCAACGTTGAGGGACGACACCTTGCTGCCGACGAAGCTGATGTTGTGGTGTGCGACGCCGTTCTCGGGAACGTTGCGATCAAGCTTGTTGAGGGGGTAACCACCACCATCACCGATATGTTTCGCACGGAGTTCCGCCGACTACCGTTTGGTCCGATCGCCGCGCTGTTGCTTCGCGGGTCGATTGCGCGGATTCGAACGCAATTGGACTATGAACGCGTGGGTGCCGCGATCCTTCTGGGCGTCCAAGGAACAGTCGCGATTACCCATGGGCGCGCACGCTCGCGCATGGTGTATTACGCCTGTGCCACAGCAGCCCGTGCGGTTCGTGAACGCGTGACGGAGCAGATTGCCACCTCGCTAGCGCAGAACAAAATCGCCGCCCCAGATGGGCTCCCGATCGGGCCGGCATAACGTGGCAGCCCCGGGAACGCCGGCGGCGCCGAAAGGCGCAGCGGCTCGTGCGCACACGGCGGGCCGGCGAGATGCGCTTACCGCCCTCTACGAGTCGGATTTTGGACTCCGCACCGCACTTGCGGTCCTTGACCGCCGCATCGCCGCAGGTGACATCCCCGAAGAGACCCTGATCTGGTCGAGGCCGCTCCTGGAAGTCGTTGAGGGACATCGCCCGCAAATCGACGCCACCATTGAACGATTGGCCCCCGCTTTCCCGCTAGCGACAATGGCGAAAATTGACCGCTCCCTGCTGCGGTGCGGCCTTGGGGAGGTGATACACTCCCGCACGGCGGCGCCGATCGAGGCGATCGCTGCGTGGACGGCTCTCGCCCGCACGTATAGCGGCGAACCTGCCCGCAAACTGGTCAACGGCGTACTCGGCACCGCGCTTCGCGAGGTTGCCGCCACGGCGGAGAGAGACGGAGGGAGTAACTCATGAGCGACAAGGATCAGATCTTCCAGGAGCTCCAGAGCTACATCGTTGAGCAGCTTGGTGTCGAGAAGGAGAAGGTGAAGCCGGAGGCCGCCTTCATTGAGGACCTCAATGCGGACTCGCTCGACCTGGTTGAATTTGCGATGGGACTCGAAGAGAAGTTCGGCGTAACGATCGCCGATGAAGAGCTTGGCAAGATCAAGACGGTGCAAGACGCCGTCGACGCAATCGTCGAGAAGAAGGGCTGAGGTGGGGCGGCCACGTGGCCGCTGGAGCGGGGCGGTGGTCTTGCTCCGAGCGACGAGCGGGGCCACGCTCCACTCACCAGAATGACGGTCGTCGTAACGCCGTACTCCATGACCCCTGCAGATCGGCTCCGGCTCGGTATCCCCGAAGGGATCGACGCGCTTGTAGAGCTTGCCCTGACGCACCCCTCCCGTCGCCATCAGGGAGGAGCAACAGCTGATAACGAGCGCTTGGAATTTCTCGGAGACGCGATCCTGGGTGCGGTAGTTGCTGCGCGCCTCTACACGGACGACGAGGCGGCAGCGGAGGGCGATCTGTCTGAACGTCGAGCGGCAGTTGTATCTCGCAGCGCTCTTGCCGACACGGCCCTCCGGATCGGTCTAGATTCGCTGCTCGTGCTTGGTGAGAGTGAGGCATCTCGAGGCGGGGCGCGGCGCCCATCCGCACTTGCCGCGGCGTTTGAAGCCTTGGTTGGTGCCATCTTTCTCGGGCACGGGTTTGCAGCGGCCACAGAATTTATTGAGCGGCACCTGAGTACCGAACTTGCAGCACCACGGGCAGCGCTCGGAAAAGGGATCAAGACGTTGCTTCAAGAGTGGACCCAGGCCCGCAATGGGTCGCTCCCACGCTACGACGTCGTTGCGACCAGTGGCCCTGAGCACGATCGGACCTATGAGTGCGTCGTTCGGGTGGATGGCAGTGAGGTGGCGCGCGGCTCTGGGCCAAGCCGGCGGGCTGCGGAAGCCGCCGCAGCCGAGGCGGCAATCGATCTTCTCGGCATCACCTCTGGCGGATCCAGATGAGCAAACTGCGCCTTCGCGAGGTTCGTCTCAGCGGTTTCAAGACCTTTGCCGATAAGACTACGATCGCCTTTACCCCTGGTATCACCGCGATCGTAGGACCGAACGGAAGCGGTAAGTCAAATGTGGTTGATGCATTGCGATGGGCCCTTGGTGAGGCTGGTCGAGGCATTCGGTCAAAACGCGTTGAAGAGGTGATCTTCGCTGGGTCAGAGAAGCGTCGCCCCCTCGGTCTCGCTGAGGTGTCGCTCTCTATCGCGAACGACGATGGGCTCTTTGATCTTCCGTTTACTGAGATTGAGATCGCTCGTCGTGCCGATCGGGGCGGCGGGCAGGAGTACCTACTCAACCGCGAAAAGATTCGTCTCCGCGATCTCAATGAGTTGCTCGACGGGGCCGGACTCGCTGAAAACGGTCTGCTTTTCATTGGTCAAGGAGCGGTTGATCAAGCGCTTAGCCTGAGAGCTGAAGAGCGACGTGCGCTCGTTGAAGAGTTTGCTGGTACAGCTCGACATGAGCGGCGACGGGCTCGTGCCGAGGCCGAGATGAAAGAGGCGATTGAAAATCGTGCACGTGTTGAGGAGATTCTTGGCTCGCTCCGCCCGCAGGAGCGTCGTCTAGCGAGCCTGGCTCGGCAGGAGGCTGGGCGTGAGGAGCTCCTGACCGAAGCAGTTGAACGCATCGCACGCCTCGGCGCCGCTCGCGGAGCGTGGATCGCATGGCGACGATCCCAAATAAGCGCGCAGCTCTCGACGGTTTCTGGCGAGCTGGCGTCAATTCGTGCCCATCTTCGAACAGCCGATGAAGAGGCGCATCGTCGTCGAGAGCGCCTCGGTATCGCCCGCGCCGACCTTGACGCCGCGCGGCGCACACTGGAGGCGGCACGCGAGGCGCGTGAGGTGGCTGAACGATCCTTCGCGCGCGTAGACGCTGAGGCGCACGCTCTGGGACGCGATGTCGAACGTTTGGCCGCGGAGGTGATCGCCGCGGAAACGGAGATCGCAGCTGTGGAGACGCTGCGAGCTGCGGCACCCCCTGCGGTTGATGCAGAGGCGGTAGCGGCACTCGAGATCCTTGACGCAGACCTTTCGGGGGCCAGGCGTGAACTTGAGGCCCTAACGGATGGCGCGGTTGGAGCTGCATCGCGTGATTCGGCAGAGCGAGCCCAACGTTCGAGAGAGGTGGAGCGCGCCGACTTGAGTGCACGACTTGAGCGGCTTCAGGCTGAGCTTGCAGCGGTCACGGCCGACGAGAAACTAGATGATCTTTCAGCTGCGGAGAATCGTTTCCTGCTGACCAGCACTGCGGTCAATGACGCAGCGGCACGCCTGGCGTCAGCCGTTCGGGACCTTGCGGAGGCGGAGACTGCGGTAGCCGCGGCCCGCGTCACGGCCGGGGATCATGAGCGAAGTGCACGGAGTGCAGAAGCCGAGGTTGCTTCGCTCGCCGGACGCCTCAGCGCCCTAGAGGCGCGAAGGGAGGGCACCCTCCAGGGATCTCTCGCCCGAGCGGCGTACGCGATCGGTGGACGCAGTCTGCTCGCGGGGGTCGAGATTCGCGAAGAGGGGCGTGCCGCAGTTCTTGCCGCACTCGGAGCGCTCGCGCGCGGCTTTGTTGTTGATGCTCGTGGGGCAGCTCTTCTTGATGATGCGCTCGGCGCTCTATTGGTAGCCAGCGCAACCACGATGTCGTATGGCACCCATCCGACACTTCCGTCGCTAATGAGCGACGTGATCGTTGATCCAGATGGAAACCTCGAGCGCTTGCTACAGGGTGTGTTTGTGGCGCCAAGCGTTACCGCGGCCCTCGAGGCCCTGTCGGATCTGCCCGCTGGCGCAACTATCGTTACCCGCGCAGGTGCGGTGATTCGACACGGCGGCGTCGTGATTCGGGAGTCGGAGCCAGACGATGCATTGATTGAAACAGAGATCATGCGTGCCGCTTCCGAACTAGAACGAATGCGCGCAACGGCAACAGGGCTACGCTCAGATTCGACCGCCTCTGCGGCAACCTTACGGTCGCTTGATGCGCGGCTCGCCGAGGCACGCGCACAGGAATCAAGCGCCCGTTCTGCACTGCGAGTCGCGGAAGCCACCGGTGTAGAGGCAGAGCGGCGGCGCGAGATGGCCCGCAGAGGTGCTGCAGAACGCACGGAGCGAATGGCGCGGCTTACCTCGTCGATCACAACGGTAAAGTCCCGGCTCAGCGACATCGCCCTGAGCCCAGAACAAAGTGCACAGACTGATGCGGCAACGCAGTGGCGGGCACGCATCGAGGAGTTCACCCAGCGGCGGGTCGAGCTTGCTTCCGCAGTTGAGGCGGATCGAGCCGCGCTGCGCACCTGGGAACTGGCACGCGCACGAGGTGATGCCACGGTCGCCAGTGCCTCGGCTCGGATCGCGCGGGCTGCCGAGGAGCGTGGAGCCCTGGAGATTCGATTCGCACAACTCCAGGCCCAACGGAGCGAACAGGCTGGATTGGCGGCTGCAGCTCGCGAGGCGGCAGCACAGCGCGAGGAGCAGGTTCAGTCGAGAGCCGCACTCCAGGTTGAGATTGAGAGTGAGATCGCTGCGGATGAGGAGTCGAAGCGGGGATTACGCGTTCGCGAGGTGCAACTCGACGATGCGCTTCGGCCGCTTGAGCGTGATGCGCAAGCGGTCGAGTTTGAGCGTGAACGTTTCACGGAAGAGCTCAGCTCCGACCTTGCCGCGTTCGGTCGACGGCTGAGCGACGATCCACGCCTAGCCCGCGGCATTCCCGACGGACTGCGCGCCGTGACGTCGAGGGACGGATCGGAATCGAGTACCGATACAGATGCCGTCGCTCGAGAGGGGCTTGCCCGAGAGCAGGCCGCGGCCCTCGTCCTCTACTGGGAGGGCGAGCATGCGTCCAGCGACGGGGCACTTCCAAGCGCACCCGACCCCGAAGAGGTTCGGGCGCTTGAGCGATTGCGTCGCAAGATTGGTCCACTCGAAGCTGGTGGGGCCAGTATCGTGTTGGAGCACCAGGAGCTGCGTGCCAGGCTGGAATCGCTTGAGGTGCAAACACGCGACCTAGACGGCGCTATCGAGAAGGCGTCGACGATGATGAGGGAGCTCGACGGATTGGTCGAGACAACGTTTACTGAACAGTTTGCCGCACTGCAAACAACCTTCTCCGCAAACTTCCAACTGCTGTTTGGCGGCGGTGACGCGCAGTTGCGCCTTGCAGAAGATGGCGATACCCGCCGACCGGGAGTTGAGATTGATGCACGTCCGCCCCTCAAACGACGGCAGCAACTATCGCTCCTCTCGGGTGGCGAGCGCGCGCTGACAGGGGTTGCCCTACTCCTCGGCATGCTTGCAGTGCGACCACTGCCATTCGTCGTCCTCGACGAGGTTGATGCGGCGCTCGACGAAGCGAATGTGACCCGATTCGGCGACGCGATCCGCGACCTAAGTGAGCGAACCCAAGTGGTGGTGATCACCCACAACCGCGGTACGGTGGAGGTGGCGAACAGCCTCTGGGGGGTGACTGTGGGCGAAGATGCCACCAGTCGAGTCTTTGGGCTCAGACTCGATGAGGCGAAGCGCATCGCCGACCAGGCGCGCGCGGAGCGTGAGGCGGCCCGTTGAAACTCGCCTTTTGGCGAAAGAGTTCATCAGACGATCAGAAACGTGTAGCAGCGGTCGCCGCACCTGCATCTAATCCCCTCGCGGCTGCACTACGGCGGATCACGGGGGCAACGCCCGATTGGTCGGCGATTGAGGCGTCGCTCCTTGCAAGTGACGTCGGACTTGAGGCTGCCACGGCGTTAATACAGGCGGCGCGAGGTAGCGGCGATGGTGATGGTCGAAGCCGTGTGCGGGCTGCGGCACTTGCACTGCTCGGTGAGGAGAAGGCAGCCTCCGATGATGAGGCGGACGTGCTCTTGCTCGTCGGCGTCAATGGTGTTGGCAAGACGACGACGGCGGCCAAACTCGCGGTGCGTGCAAAGGGGTCAGGGCTGAAACCACTACTCGTGGCCGCCGATACATTTCGCGCAGCAGCGATTGAGCAGCTGCGAGTGCTTGGAAATCGCGACGGGATAGATGTCGTGGAGGGTCGACCTGGTGGCGATCCGGCGGCGGCGATCCACGATGCGCTGATGCTCGCAAACGCTCGTGGGTATGCTCCCGTGATCATTGACACGGCGGGACGAATGCAAACGCGAGCGGGGTTGATGGACGAACTTGCAAAGATTCGTCGAGTCGTTGCGAAAGTTGCACCAGAGCGTCTGACGCACGTGCTCTTGGTACTGGATGGCACTGCAGGTCAGAACGGGATCGCTCAAGCGCGAAGCTTCGATTCCTCGGCCGGGATTGACGGGATCATTCTCACGAAACTCGATAGCGGCGCTCGAGGTGGCGTCGCACTTGCTGTACGACGCGAACTAGGGCTCGCGATCAAATGGATTGGGGTGGGGGAGCGCCCGACCGATCTCGTGCCTTTTGATGCCGAGGCGTTCGTGGATGGACTACTGGGAGCGCCGGCGATTACCTGATGTCGGGATCTCTGACAGCGAGTTGATCCCACCGAGGCGCGAGAGTCCTACAAAGATCCCCACCGCGATGGAGGCGACACCGCCCACAACAAGCGCCGCGCCACTACCCGCCGCAGAGCTGCCAATTGCGCCACCGACAATGATTCCGAGGAGGCGTCCCAGTATGCCAACGCCATCATTGGCGGCGTTGGCCCGCCCCTGGAACGCGCTTGGCAGCACCCTGCCTCGGATGGCGGACTGGTTCGCCTCCCAGACGGTTTCGAACCCGTCACTGAGGAGTTGATGACCGATCAGCATGGTGAACCCAAGCAGGGTTGGACCTGGAGCTAGGGGTACAAGTAGGAGGCCGACCCCGACGATCACGAGGCTGTACGAGATCGCGCGACCGACACCAAGCGCACGTGAGATTCGCTCGGTGAGCGCGCCTCCGAGAAATGCGGCAATGCCGCCGGTAGCAATGATGCCGCCAATCGCCTCGGGACCAAGTCCAAGTCCGTTCGTCACGTACAGCATGTACGACGAGCGGAAGAGTCCGAAATAGAGGCCGATGATGAAGGTTGCGATGAGCATCGGGCGCATCAGCACTACCGACCAGATGGCGGTGAGGCCTGCGAGAAACTCTCCTATGACGTTGGAGTTAGATTGCGCCGACGGGTTCGCGGGCTCCGCAACCCGGAGGCGAGCGATAAAGATTGCAGATACTAGGTAGGTGGCGGCATCGACGCCGATCGCCGCTGGGCCTCCAAACGCTCCGACGAGTAGTCCCGCCGCACCGAATCCGAAGAACTCGGCTGCACCACGAATTGCCAGCGTGCGTGCAAGGACAGCCCGCAGTGATGGTGAGTTCACAAGTCCCGCCACATAACTTCGCTCAGCGATATCAAAGGTCGTAGTGCACATGCCACTCAACGCGCTGACGGCGATCAGATGCGGGAGGGTTACTCCGCCAAAAAGCTCCGCGGCGATTGGGATCGATCCGAGCAGGGTGGCGCGAAGGAGGTCTGCGGCGATTAAGACGGGTCGACGTGGGAGTCGATCGATCCAGACGCCAGCAAATTGGCTGATCAACGCTCCAGCGATGAGATCTACGGCGGCGAGGGCAGCTGCCTCAGCCGCGTTGATGCCGAGACCAAGGATCGCCAGGAGCGGGAGTGCCGCCCGCGTAATGAAAGAGCCAAAGGTGGAGACCGCCTGTGCGCCGATCAGCAGGTTGACGTCTCTGCGGATGCGTGGAGAGAGTGCGGCGATCCCGCCCTCCTGCCGACGAAGCGATTTCCGTTGAGCCACGGTGCGAGCGTACACTCTGTACATGTTCGACGCCCTCAGCAGTAGCCTTCGAGCCTCACTCCGCCGATTGACGGGGAGTGGGCGCATTAGCGCAGCCGACCTCGATGCCGGGCTCGCAGACATTCGAGCGTCACTCCTGGGGGCCGACGTGGCTGCGCCTGTTGCAGCGCGCCTGCTTGAACAAATCCGCGAGCGAGCCCAGCGAAGTGAGATCGTTGGTGGGCTCGGGGCTGGGGAGCGAATGCTCGGCATCCTGCACGACGTGCTGACCGAGGTCCTGGGGGGTTCAGGTCGAGAACTTGACCTTCGCGAACGTCCGGCCACGATCCTGCTGTTTGGTCTTCAGGGAGCTGGCAAGACCACGACGGCGGCGAAGCTCGCCCTTCGGTTGATGAAGGAGGGCCGACGCCCGATGCTAGTCGCTGCGGATCCCCGTCGCCCCGCGGCCGCCGAACAACTGGGAATCCTCGCCGCTGGCATTAAGGTGCCGATGCACCGCGAACCCGTTGGCACACCAGTCTCAGAGATTGGCACGCGAGCGATCGCCGCAGCACGTCGCCTCGGGCTTGATGTGGTCATCATCGACAGTGCTGGTCGTACGGCACTTGATGACGAACTCCTGGAAGAGTTGCGCGAACTGCGGAGGGTGACGAAACCGCGAGAGAGACTCCTTGTTGTGGACGCGGCAGTCGGCCAGACGGCACTGGCGATCGCGCAGGGATTCTCGGGTGCTGCTGAACCAACCGGACTCATCCTCTCAAAGCTCGATGGCGACGCTCGTGGTGGTGCAGCAATCTCGATCGCCGGCGGTGCGGGAATTCCGGTCGTCTATGTGGGTACGGGCGAGCGCTCTGAGGCGCTCGAGAGATTTCATCCCGATCGCATCGCGAATCGGATCCTCGGGATGGGCGACCTCGCAACGCTGGCAGAGCGCGTCCGTGAAGCAGAGATCGGTCCAGGTGCTGACCCAAGTGCCGAAGCGCGCACCAAGGCGGCAGAGGCGCGAGCCCTCCGCGGCGGCATGACCTTCGATGACCTCTTGAGTCAACTACGCCAGATGTCGTCACTCGGCCCCATCGGACAGGTCGTCAAGATGATCCCGGGGATGGGTGGCATGGCCGAGCAGGCTGAAGCCGCCGTAGCCAGCGGAGAGCTGAAACGCACCGAGGCGATGATCCTTTCGATGACACCCGAGACGGATCCCAGCCAAGGCCGCGAAGCGGGAAAAGCGGGCGAAAAAAGGTCGAAAGCGCCGGTAGCCGAGGGGGGAGATGCGCCCGAGCCGCTGAGCGGCTAGGATTCAACGACTGACCCCCTGGCAACGCCAGGGCCACCAGCCGCGCCGAAAGGGGCGGCACCTCGGAGGATGCATCAGGGATGAGTGTTCGGATCCGTTTGACGCGCGTCGGCGCTACACGTCAGCCATCGTATCGAGTAGTTGCCACAGATCGACGTTCTCCTCGCGATGGGCGTTCACTAGAGATCCTTGGTCACTACAACCCGCGAACGGAGCCGATGACACTCGTCTTGGATCTGACCAAAGTAGATGCATGGATTGCGAAGGGTGCACAACCGTCAGAAGTTGTAAGCAAGTTGATTACCAAGGCGCGATCTGGCGGTACTGCTGCGGGCGGCAAGACGCTGGCGAAGGCGGCACTGCCTGGCTACACGAAGCCGGGCACTCGACCAGTCGCTGACGAGCCAACGGTGGTCGTAGAGGCGGCCCCTGACGCTGCGGCTGATTCCGCCGAGTCAGCAGATGCGCCCGTTGCTGAGTCGACACCAGAGGCAGTGGGAGAGGCGGCACCTGCCGCCGAGGAGGCATAAGTGGCAGCAGCCCAGCTTGTAGAGTTCGTTGCAAAATCGCTTGCCGACAATCCCGACGGCGTTAGCGTCGAAGTTGAGGAGGACGGGGACTCCATCGTCCTGCGACTCTTGGTCGACGAAGAGGATATGGGCCGCGTGATCGGACGAAACGGCAGCATTGCGAAAGCGATGCGCAGCCTGCTGAGGGTTGTTTCCAATCGCACTGGAGAGAACTACGTCCTCGAAATTGGCTGATGCTCCGAGGTATCTGCGCGTCGCGCAGGTACGCGGTGTTCGCGGTCTCGATGGATCCATACGACTTGAGGTGCTGACCGATCATCCTGACCAACGGTTCGCCCCAGGATCGCAACTTGTCTTCGAGTCGACGAGTCGATCCCTCACCATCGCCGAGGTGACACCGGCCTCACCCGGGCTCTTTGTCAGATTTATCGAAGTGGGGAGTCGCCTCGCTGCGGAGCGCCTCGTTGGTGGCTATCTCACAGTTCCTGCCGATCGTTCAGCCAGCCCAAACGATCGGGTGTTGTGGGATGAGGTCATCGGGATCATGGTCCGCGATCCGCATGGGCGACCGATCGGTGAAATTCGAGACCTCTATCGAGCAGGTGGCGCTGAGGTTTACATTTTGTCAACACCGAGTGGAGGTGAGTTGGATCTTCCTGCGGTCTCCTCCGTCATCACCGAATTTGCTCCGCGCGAAGGTCGCATCATTGCGGATCTCACGGGATCTGAACTCTCCGAACGTCTCCCCGCAAAGGTTAAACGTCGCGGGCCAACGAAACGATCTGCTGGTGAGCGGCCTGCACAGGTTGCGCCGAAGAGTCGATCAGGCCGTCACAGCCAGCCTGGAGACCGTCGCGGTGAGTGAGGAGCGTGCGCGCCAATTAAAGATAGATGTGGTCTCTCTTTTTCCCGAGACGATCTCTGCCGCCCTCTCCGCAAGCATCCCCGCCCGTGCCCTTGAGCGCGGCCTAGCGACCCTGACCTGCCATGACCTGCGCACCTGGGGGATAGGCAAGCACCGAACCGTCGATGACGAACCGTATGGAGGTGGTGCAGGGATGCTGATGCGACCGGAGCCGCTGGTCAATGCGATCGAAGCGCTTCGCGGTCCAGAGTCCATCGTCATCCTCTTTGACGCAGGCGGCGAGCGACTGCGTCAGCCGCGCCTGCGCTCCCTCGCGACGGCGAAACACCTCATCGTGCTCTGCGGTCGCTACGAGGGGATTGACGACCGTGTCCGAGCTTTCGTCGACCTTGAGCTCAGCCTGGGCGACTTCGTGCTCTCTGGCGGCGAGCCGGCGGCGATCGTCTTGTGTGACGCAATCCTTCGCTTGGTCCCAGGGGCCATCGACGAGGCATCGCTCTCCGAGGAGTCATTCTCCAGCGAACTGTTGGAGTATCCGCAATTCACTCGCCCGGCTGAATTTCGGGGCGTATCGGTGCCCGAAGTCCTTCTCTCGGGGAACCACGCCGCTGTTGCGGCCTGGCGGCGCGAAGAGGCCGTTCGCCGCACCAGGCGCCAGAGGCCGGATCTGGCCGATGGGTCAAAAGGGGGGACTCGCTCGTAAGCCCCAAGGCGCCGTGGCGCTTGTGCTATTCTGCTCCCTCGCGCCGGCAGGCTCTGTCGGCCACCACGGAGAACCATCATGGATCTGATTCGCACGCTGACTAACGCCCAGATGAAGGACGACCTGCCGGAGATTAAGACTGGTGACACCGTCAAGGTCTCTGCAAAAGTCGTCGAGGGGAACCGGGAGCGAATTCAGGTGTTTGAGGGTACCGTCATGCGCTTGCGCGGTGGTGGGCTCGGTCTGAGCATCACCGTCCGCCGAATCGCATCCGGAGTTGGCGTTGAGCGAACCTTCAAGGTGCATAGCCCTCGCATTGAGAAGATTGAGGTGGTGCGCCACGGGGTATCCAATCGTGCACAGCTCTACTTCCTACGCGATCGCGTTGGTAAGCAGTCGTCGCTGCGCGAGCGCCGTGAGAGTGCCGCCGAAGCGGCCAAGAGCGCGAGTGCGGTTGCGGCAAAGAATGCATCTCAGGCGGAGGCTAACGCCGCCACGGCCACACCAGTTCATGACACTGAGGTGGAGGTGCCTGTCAGTGAGGCGTCGACGTCCGTGTTGAATGATGAGACAGCAGAGGGCAGCGCGGTGTCCGAGGCCCCCGAGAGTGCGCCGGTCGATTCGGCTGCGGCGCAGACAACGGAGAAGCCTGCGGAGTGAGCGATCCGCGGCCCCCGCGTGGCCGCGTCGTGCCGACTCGCGACCTTGAACGTCGTCACGGCCACCCTGGCCGCGCCGTGATCGGAATCGACGAGGTCGGCCTTGCTCCGTTAGCCGGACCAGTCGTAGCCTGTGCGATCTTGATGCCCGATGGGGAGCCAATTCGTGGTGTTCGAGATTCCAAGATGTTGTCTCCTGCGCAGCGCGCGGCCCTGGCGACAGAAATCCGCAGGGTGGCTGTTGCTATAGGCATCGGCGCCGCTTCTGCGCGAGAGGTCGAGCGATATAACCCGCGTGCGGCATCGCACCGAGCGATGGCTCGGGCCGTCGCGCAGCTGACCCGAAGGCGCGGATCCGCGCCAGATTTCGCCCTCGTGGATGGGAGTAGTGCCCGAGAACTTCATCAGTTGATCGGACCACATGCAACGGTGGTGCGCGGTGACCAGACGGTGTACGCGATTGCGTGCGCCTCGATCGTTGCCAAAGTACTCCGTGACACGCTGATGGCGCACCTCGCGAGGCGATACCCCGGCTACGGATGGGAGACAAACGCGGGATACCCAGCACCCCTACATCTATCGGCACTTAAAACACTCGGAGTCACACCGCACCACCGTGCGACCTACGCTCCTGTTGCGGCGCGACTCGGTCTGTTCAGCGTCGACTAACCTCGGCGGGAACGCTGAGGATGCGGTGGCCCTGTCACCATCACATGGCAATGGCAGGGCCCAGGGACCGAGCAGAGACGGGACGAAGGGCAGAACTTTTGGCCGCGAGGTCCCTCACACAGGCAGGTTGGACCATCCTCAGGCGCAATGTGCGGTATGGACGTTTGGAGGTCGATCTGCTGGCCCGGGAGCCCTCTGGCCAACTTGTTGCCGTCGAGGTGCGTCGGCGAGCCTCGCTGGGGGCTGCCTCGCCGTTTGACCTGCTCGGTCGCCGCAAACTTCATGTCCTTCGCCGTCAACGTGCGGTGTTGCCCGAGGGGAGTCGCATCGACCTCCTGCTGGTGGTGGGAGAGGAGGGTCGGGAGCGCCTGCGGCTTGTTCGGGGGATCGCCTAGCCATCTGGGCCACGTGCTAGGATTGCGGGGCATTCGATTCGGATGTCCAACTCGGCGACGAGTATGGAATACGCACGCGGAATCTGACGCCTCACTACGGTGGCCCTTCGGGGTCGTGATGGCGCCCCGCGGTGGAATAACCGTGTAAGGAGAACCATGGCAGCAATAACGATGCGCGACCTCCTTGAGGTTGGAGCACATTTCGGCCACCAGACACGACGGTGGAATCCGAAGATGGCACCTTTCATCTACGCCCAGCGCAACGGGATCCATATTCTTGATCTCGCCAAGAGCGCCAAACACCTGCAAATCGCCCTCGACGCGGTTCGAGATGCCAGCGCAAACGGCGAAACGATCCTATTCGTAGGAACCAAGAAGCAGGCACAGGCGCCTGTTCAAGAGGAGGCGACGCGCGCCGGTCAGCCGTATGTAGTGAAGCGCTGGCTCGGCGGCATGTTGACCAACTTCGCCACGATTCGCAAGCGCCTCACCCTGATGGAGCAGCTTGAGGCACGCGAGCAGGCTGGTGAGTTCAGCATCATGTCAAAGAAGGAGGCCTCTAAGCTCAGCGACAAGCTCGAGAAGCTTCGAGGCGCACTTGGCGGCATGCGGCGCCTCCGCAAGGCTCCAGGCATGGTGTTTATTGTCGATCCAAGCCGTGAGACGCTTGCCGCCATTGAGGCGAACAAGCTTGGCATTCCGGTGGTTGGCACGGCAGATACCAACGTTGACCCTGACCTCCTCAACTATCCGATTCCTGTCAATGATGATGCGATCAAGTGCATTCGACTGATCTGCTCAGCCGTTGCCGATGCGGTGATTGAAGGCGCAGCGATTCGCGCCGCACGCCTCCCTGAAATCGAGGCGCAGGAGGCAGCAGCAGCTGCTGCCGAAAGCGCGACAGAATCTCCAGAGGTAACCGCTGTTCAGGACGATCTGGTTGCGGCGCTGAGTGCCTCTGGCACCTTGAGCTTCTCGCCTGATGACGATCCAACCCCCGCGGTTGACACAACTTCAGCGGTTTAAGGAGGGCATCGTGACGATTACTGCAGAGGCGGTGCGAGACCTCCGAGAGCGAACCGGCGCTGGCATGATGGATTGCAAGCGAGCCCTTGAAGAGAGTGGTGGTGATGTAGAGAAGGCGGTACTCGCCCTACGCGAAGCTGGACTCGCGGCCGCTGCCAAGAAGGCGGGGCGAGAGGCGCGTGAAGGTCTCGTATCGTCATACATTCACACTGGAGGTCGCGTCGGGGTCCTGCTTGAGGTCAATTGCGAGACGGACTTCGTTGCCCGCAATGAACAGTTCCAGAAGCTCGTCAAAGATATTGCGATGCAGATCGCGGGTCTCAACCCACTGTACGTCAGTCAGGATCAGATCCCGGCGGCAGCGCTTGAGGCTAAGCGTGAAGCGCTTCTAGCGGATGAGGCTCTTGCCAAAAAGCCTGAGGCGATCCGTGCGCAGATCGTTGAGGGGCAGCTTCGAAAGTGGTTTGAAGAGGTCTGCCTCCTGGATCAACCATTCCGCGATGGTGACGAAACCGTCGGGCAACTCATCACTAACGCAATCGCCACGATCGGCGAAAACATTCGCGTACGACGCTTCGTTCGCTACGCACTCGGTGAGGAGCTATAGGCCCCACATGATTGGGGCGGTGGAGGCGGCATGACCGAAACCACGCGCTATCAGCGAATTCTGCTGAAGCTGTCGGGGGAGGCGCTCCTCGGCAAGCTCGAGTACGGAGTTGACCCAACCGTTGTCGCATTCGTCGCAGAGCAGGTGAAGGCGGTCACGGCTCTTGGCGTACAGGTTGGCATTGTTGTTGGCGGCGGCAACATCTTCCGTGGCATGGCCGCCGCTACGGCGACGGGTATGGATCGAGCTACTGCTGACTACATCGGCATGCTCGCAACGGCAATGAACGGGCTCGCGCTCCAGGATGCACTTGAGCGTGTTGGCGTTCCGACACGCGTGATGACCGCAATTGACATGAATGAGGTCGCCGAGCCATATATTCGACGCCGAGCTGTGCGACACCTCGAAAAGGGTCGCGTCGTTGTCTTTGTGGCTGGCACCGGCAACCCATACTTCACCACGGATACTGCGGCCGCCCTCCGTGCAGTGGAGATCGGTGCGGAGGTCGTTCTTAAGGCAACAAAAGTAGACGGTGTATACGACAAAGACCCCATCCGGCACGCCGATGCCAAACGCTATCCGGCGATCACCTATGGGCAGGTACTCGTTGACGGACTTCGAGTGCTGGATGCTGCGGCTGTCTCGTTGTGCATGGAGAATGACTTGCCGATCGTAGTCTTCGACCTTGATGCACACGAGAACATCCTCAAGGCTGTGCGCGGCGAGGTTGTTGGCACGCTGATCAGTAAAGGGGGTTCGCGATGAACGGCACCGCATCTGAACGTATGGCGAAAGCGGTAGAGGCGTATAGCAAAGATCTCGGCGGTTTCCGTACTGGTCGGGCAAGTGCCTCACTCGTGGAGCGAATCACCGTTGAGCATTACGGCGCGATGACGCCGTTGAACCAAATGGCGGGTATCAGCGTTCCCGAGAACACCCTGTTGGTCATTCAGCCGTGGGATAAGACGGCCATCCCCGCTATAGAAAAGGCGCTGAATAATGCGCAACTTGGCATGACCCCAGCCGTAGATGGGGGTGTCATCAGGCTTCGTGTCCCCGCGATGACCGAAGAGCGGCGTAAGGATCTTGTGAAGCAGATGGGGAAACGGGCCGAGGAGGCTCGTGTTGAGATTCGTAACGTACGACGTGACGAGCAGGATTCCATCAAAAAGGCAGAGAAGGCAAAGGAGATCGGCGAGGATGACGCGCGCCGACAGCTTGATGCCCTTCAAAAGCTCACCGACGCGAACATCGCGGAGATTGATAAGTTGACCGCTGCGAAGGAGCGCGAGGTCCTCGAAGGGTGAACGACGCCGATATTCGGCGACCCGCTGATGCCCAGCCGCTCGTTCATAGCGAACCGCCGGCGGACGGGACCCCGCAGCACGTCGCGATCATCATGGATGGCAATCGCCGATGGGCACGTCGCCACGCCCTAGACGAGCTCGAGGGTCATACTGCGGGGACAAACGCCCTTCGTGCCGTCCTGGAACACGCCGTACGGCTTGGCATCCCATATTTGACGATCTACGCCTTTAGTCGCGAGAACTGGGCCCGTAGCGACAAGGAGGTTGCCCAACTCTTCAACCTCTTGGCGACGGTTATCGATGACGAGACTCCACAACTCGTGCGTCAAGGCGTCGCTGTTCGATTCCTTGGTCGACTTGAAGAGTTGCCTCGCGAGGCCCAACAGAAGATCCGTGACGCCTGCGCTAAGACAGCTTCGGGGAATCGGTTGCAACTGAGCGTGGCATTCAACTACGGGAGCCGAACTGAGATCGTTGATGCTGTGCGCTCTATCCTGAGTGCAGGGGTTTCGGCCTCAAGCGTTGACGAACAGACGATCGCACGGGCCCTCTACACCAGCGGAACGCCAGATCCGGACCTGGTCATTCGAACGGGGGGCGAAGAGCGTCTCTCCAACTTCCTGCTTTGGCAGAGCGCCTACGCTGAAATCGTGACACTGCCTACGCTCTGGCCAGACTTCACAGCGACGGAATTTGACGCAGCCCTCGCAACTTATGCGCAGCGCACGCGTAGGTTTGGTCGATGAGCGGAGGAGCGCTCTCACAAAGGGCCCTCGGGACGCTGTTCATCCTGCCAGTTGCAATCGTGTTGCTCTTTCCGCCCGTTGGAACCATTGCAGTCACTGTCGTGCTGATCTCGCTTGCATCACGGGAAGCGTCTCGCATTCTCTCTACGGTTCTCGGGGGTGCGTCAGCTCGATGGATCACGGCCATACTTATTTGCCCTCTGTTCGCATCCGTTACCCCCGCATTGGGGGCAGTGTTGACCATCGCGACACTCATCCTCTTTATCAGCTCCATCATTTGGCGCACCGCGCGAGGGATCGAAGAGATCTTGCAGCCTGAGCTTCGTCGGCTTCTCGGAACCATGGCTGCGGTGATCTGGCTGAGCCCACTCACACTGCTTCCACTTCTCGCGTCGTTGGATCCCCTCGATCGCGGTGCGCCCGCGCGGTGGATCATCTGGCTCCTTGCCATCGTATGGACAGCAGATAGTGCCGCCTATCTGGTTGGTCGTTCGGTTGGCCGGCGCAGACTAGCGCCGATCCTCTCACCGAGGAAGAGCGTGGAGGGGCTCGTGGGCGGAATCGTTGCCGCGGGACTCGTCGGTGCTGTGATTGCCGGTCCACTCTTTACGCTCGGCACTCCCGAAGAGGTACGCCCGCTCTGGGGCCTGATCTGGGGTTTGATCATCGCCACGGCTGCCGAGGCGGGGGATCTGCTTGAATCGCTCTTCAAGCGCGTTGCAGGTGCGGAGAGTTCCTCAAGTCTTATTCCGGGGCACGGCGGCGTCCTTGACCGAATAGACAGCCTGCTGCTTGCGGCACCAGTAACGTTGGTTGCTGCCCTTCTCCTTCGAGGGTAGTGTGGCTCGGATTCGTGTCGCGCTGCTCGGCGCTAGCGGCTCGATCGGGCGACAGACCGCAGATGTGATTTCTCAGTGGCCAGACCATTTTGAACTTGTGGCGCTCGCGTCTGGAAGGGGTGGAGAGGGGCATCAGGCATTAGTCTCTGCGTATCCAACCGCCACAAGTCTGATCGGTGGAAACGCCGAAGATCTCAAGAAGCTTGCCCTTGATACCTCTCCAAACATTGTGGTGATTGCAACTACCGGCCTGGTCGGTCTGCCCGCCACCGTTGCTGCACTTGAGGCAGGTTCTGCTGTGGCCATTGCGAACAAAGAGACGATCGTTGCTGGGGGCGAGGTTGTGATGCAGGTAGCGCGCGCCGCGGCGCAACGCACAGGTAGCACCCTACTTGAGCGCCTTCGCCCTATAGATTCCGAGCATTCAGCTCTGTGGCAGTGCTTGGAGGGGGAGTCCTTCAAGCGAGTTAGAACGCTGTGGATCACGGCGAGTGGCGGGCCGTTTCGCGAAGCGACTGCAGCTGAAATTGCCGATGCACGACCGGAGCAGGCATTGAGGCACCCAACCTGGAGCATGGGGGCCAAGATCACCATCGACTCGGCAACGCTGGTTAACAAGGGGTTGGAAGCGATCGAAGCACATCGCCTCTTTGGGGTAGGCATGGATCAGATCCAGATCCTGATCCACCCGCAAAGTGTCGTGCATGGTTTGGTCGAATTTCAGGATGGCTCGACCAAGTCGCAGATGGGCAGTCCCGACATGCGGGGGCCCATCAGCTTTGCCCTGGGCTATCCTGAACGCATGGCAACCTCGACCCCACCCATTGATCTCGCGGCCCACGGTTCACTCCACTTCTCGCCCCCTGACCTCACCCGTTTTCCTGGGCTTGCGGTCGCGCTTGATGCTGGTCGCGCAGGTGGTGCCGCCCCAGGGGCTCTTATCGCCGCGGACGGGGTTGCGGTCGATCGCTTCCTGGAAGGCGATTTCCCGCTCGGAGCCATCCCACAACTACTTCGTGACGCTGTTGAACGCTACGGCGTGCGCCCAAGCCCGAAGAGCCTGAGCGACGTTCTCGCACTGCATGAGGAGGTGGCGGCATTTGCCACCGAATGGAGGGGTGTCTGGTGATCGATTTCCTGCTGGGAATCCTTGGCCCAGTGGCGGCGTTCATCTTGCTCGTCGTTCCACTGATCGTCATCCATGAGCTTGGCCACCTTTTCGCTGCCCGGCTTCGTGGTATTGATGTTCCGGAGTTCGGAATCGGCTTCCCGCCCCGACTCTTCACGCTTCTTCGGGGTCATCGAACAGAACTGACGATCAACGCCCTGCCGCTCGGTGGATTTGTTCGGATGGCGGGAAGTGAAGAGGGCGACAATGATCCGGCAGGCTGGGAGCGTGCCACCATATCCTCAAAGGTTCTCGTCATGGTTGCGGGCGTCGCCATGAATGCCCTGGTCGCCTTTCTACTGATGCTGGTACTCGCTGGACCCCTCGCTGAGCGAGCAAGCATTCGAATTGCACAGGTTCAGCCGGGATCACCTGCCGCAAAAGCAGGGATTCTGCCTGGCGACCGAATCGTCGGAGTTGAGGGAGAGACCTTTGATCGTTTTGATGCACCACTGAGCAGCCTGCCCAGTCGTGCGGGCACGAGCGTGCTCATCACTGTTGTGACTCCAGGAGACGATGAGCGCACGATACCGATCACCCTTCGAACTGCTGAAGAGGCAGCGGGGAAAGGATTCATGGGCGTCGAAATCGCTTCCATAGATAGCGCAGGGCCCCTCTCGCGATCCTTCGCGGAATCAGCGGCACTCGCCGCACGTAGAACGTGGGAGGCGGGGACCGCTATCTTGGGTGCGCTCGGTGATTTTGTAAGCACTCCGTTTCGTGCTGATACTGCAGGTGGCGGGGTAGCGGGCCCTATCGGAATTGCTGTTGGGGTTTCGGCAGCCGCGGGAGAAATCGGTATCGTTGGGCTGCTGCACATCGCCGCGCTCCTGTCAGCCAATCTGGCGGTGCTCAACCTGCTCCCCATTCCACCCCTTGATGGGGGTCGAGTCGCCGCGCTCTATCTGCGCCGAATCCTTGGGGAGTCCCGCGGAAGAACCATGGAACGTCGGCTTGTCACCGTTGGGGCCGTACTCATGCTCTCTCTCTTCGCCTGGATATCGCTCGGAGATATCCTGAATCTGTTTGGAGTAGAGCGGTGAGTCGAGAGTTAAACGTCATTGCGCGGCCCGCAGCCGATCGGCCCGACCAACTTCGTCCCACACGTCGATCAACGCCTAGCGTATCCGTCGGCGGTGTATTGATTGGCGCTGCGCACCCTATCGTTGTGCAATCAATGACCAATACGGATACTGCCGACGCGTCGGCAACCGCCGCACAAATCGCTCACCTGGCAAGAGCTGGAAGCCAGATCGTAAGAGTCACGGTCAACAATGACGCCGCGGCCGCTGCGATTCCAGAGATCGTTCAGCGCCTGGCCGATGATGGCTTATCCACGCCGATCGTTGGCGATTTTCATTACAACGGCCACAAGTTGCTGGCGGCGCATCCAACGAGCGCGCAGCTCTTAGCAAAATATCGAATCAATCCGGGGAACGTTGGCAGCAAACATCGCGACGAGAACTTCCAGACGATTGTTAAGGTTGCTATTGAGCACGGGAAGCCGGTGCGAATTGGCGTCAACTGGGGATCGCTGGACCAGGATCTTCTGACGAGGTTAATGGAAGCGAACGCCAAGGCAGATCCACCGGCCAGCGCTCGCGCCGTGACCATTGAGGCGATCGTCCGGTCGGCGTTACAGTCGGCAGAGCTGGCTGAGGCGACTGGGTTGCCGCATGATCGAATCCTGCTGTCGGCAAAAACATCAAACGTTCGCGATCTTTTTGATGTCTATACTGAACTTGCTGGGCGGTGTGATTACCCACTTCACCTGGGCCTGACCGAGGCGGGTATGGGCATGAAAGGGATTGTGGCCACAAGCGCCGCGCTCGGCCATCTCTTGAACCTTGGGATCGGCGATACCATCCGCGTCTCACTGACACCTGAACCTGGTGCAGACCGAGCCCTTGAGGTTGAGGTTGCTCAACAGATCCTGCAGTCACTCGGACTCCGTGCATTCTCCCCCCAGGTCACCTCATGCCCAGGGTGCGGTCGGACAACGAGCACCTTTTTCCAAGAGATGGCCCAAGAGATCCAGGGCTACCTGAAGCGTCGCCTGCCAGAGTGGCGCAAGGTTCACCCTGGCGTTGAGAGCCTTGAGGTAGCGGTGATGGGATGTGTCGTCAACGGACCCGGTGAATCGAAACACGCAAATCTCGGGATCAGCCTTCCGGGCACGTTTGAGGAGCCGGTCGCTCCTGTCTTTCAGAACGGGGCGCTGCTGACGACCTTGCGTGGGGACCACATCGTTGCGGAGTTCCTCGAGATCCTTGAGCGGTACGTGGAGTCGCATTACCCCGGCCCCTAAGCCGCCATGTCTTTGCACGGTCACCTACAGCACACCGACACGAGGGGCTGAACGCCACACGGGGGTCCGTTCCGCCGTGGTATAGTCCGTGTAACAACGGCCGCCGAACGAGAGACGTGGGTGACCCCCACGTCTTTTTTATCGGGGTTGCAAGCACAGAAGGGAGGCGTGACGTGAGCAAGGAGCTTGTGGGCGCCCTCATTCAGCTGGGCGCTGAGCGTGGAATTGATCGTGCAGCGGTGCTACAGGCGGCAGAGGAATCCTATGCGGTCGCCCTCAATCGCCGTCACGCCTCTGCCGACATCCACGTGCGCCTTGATCCTGAATCAGGGGCGATGCGTGTGTTTCGGGCCCGCCGAGTCGTTGAAGAGGTGGCGGTTCCTGGAGCCGAATGGACCCTCGAAGAGGCCCGGCAGACGAAGGCTGATGCCGCCATCGGAGATCTCATTGAGCTCGATGAAATGGACGCTGAGATGGGCCGGATCGTTGCCGCCCAGGCGCGCCAAGCGCTCCAGCAGCGCCTGATCCAAATTCAGCGTGATCAGATCATGCAGTCGTTCGCAGAGCGCGCGGGAGAGATCCTCACGGGCGTCGTGATGCGCGTAGATCGACGCAATTTGGTACTAGATGTCGGCAAGGCAGAGGCGTATCTCCCTGCATCGGAGCAGTCTCAACTTGACACGTTCCGAATCGGCGAGAACGTGAAAGCCCTCCTGCTAGAGGTTCGTACGACAGTGCGAGGCCCCGAGATTCTTTTGACTCGCACTCACAAGAACTTCGTGAAGAAGCTCTTTGAACTCGAAGTGCCCGAGCTCTCAGCCGGCACGGTAGAGATTACGTCGATCGCCCGAGAGCCAGGAAGTCGGACCAAGATTGTCGTGGTGAGCAAGCAGGTCGGCCTTGATCCTGTTGGCGCGGTTGTGGGGCAGCGTGGAGCCCGAGTCCAGGCGGTTGTCGAGGATCTCGGCGGAGAGAAGATTGACATCATTGCACATACAGATGATGCCGCTGAGGCTATTGGCCGAGCACTTTCACCAGCGCCCGTTGTCTCCGTGACGGTAGATGAGGCGACGAAGTCGGCCACGGTGGTTGTGCCTGAACGAGCGCTCTCCCTTGCCATCGGTGCAGGAGGGCAGAATGCGCGACTTGCGGCACGCCTCACTGGCTTCCGCATTGATATCGCGAGCGACGGAAGCGGTCCTGCGCTCGTCTCAACGGATGCGCCGCAAGGCGAGGAGGCATAAAACGCCGAAACTCCTGTTGCGCACCTGCGTAGCATGCCGGACGAAGAGACCGGTAGAGCTGCTTGTGCGCTACGGAGCCTCTCCCGGAAATCTGGTGCAACGAAGCATACGTGGCGGACGAGGAGCCTGGATCTGTCAAGCGGAGGATAGAAGTCACGATGCGCGCGTGACCCGTGGATTACAGCGAGCGCTTCGACTAGTCGCCCCAGCGGCGGGCCAACTTGACAGGCCGATATCACGTCTAAGCGAGTAGGGGAAAGGATACGACGATGACAAAGCAGAGAAAGAGCATTCGTCCGCCGCGACCCGATCGCCTGCCACCTGAGCCTGCCACTCAGCGCACGGCTCAGGTACACGATGGCGTCGTTGAGCTCCCAGCATCGATTGCCGTCGGTGATCTTGCAAGTCTGCTCAAAGTGAATCCCGCTGACATCATTAATCCACTCATTCGCAGTGGCGTATTCGCCACCATGAACCAGGGCATTGATCGCGAAACAGCGGCGCTCATTGCAACCGAACTCGGCTTTACCGTAGCCGAACCAGAACCGGATGAGCCAACTGCTGCCCCTGAGGTGGCACCCGAAGCTCCACCGGCCGCCACGAAGCGAGAGTTCTTCAGTGAGGATCCGAAAGCAGCCCTAGTGTCGCGCGCTCCGATTGTCACGGTCATGGGGCATGTTGATCATGGCAAGACAAGCCTTCTAGATGCGCTTCGAAAAACCAGCGTCGCAGCACGTGAGCGCGGCGGCATCACGCAGCACCTTGGCGCTAGCCAGGTGCTACGGGGTGACAGATCCATCCTCTTCCTTGACACCCCTGGCCACGAAGCCTTTACGGCAATGCGGGCTCGGGGTGCCCGGGTGACCGATATCGCCATCGTTGTTGTAGCGGCAGATGATGGGGTGATGCCGCAAACAAAGGAGGCTATCAGCCATGCCCGCGCAGCGAACGTTCCGATCATCATCGCTCTCAATAAGGTCGATAAGCCCGACGCCAATCCTGATCGGGTAAAGACTGAGCTGGCCGAAGCGAACGTTGTGATCGAAGACTACGGTGGTGATGTGCCACTTGTAGCGGTTTCAGCGCGCACTGGAACGGGTTTAGACGATCTACTTGACATGGTGCTTCTTGTGGCGGATCTCGGGGACTACAAAGCCGATCCTAACCGGCGGGCGGTGGGTACGGTGATTGAAGCGCAGCGAGATAAGGGTAGGGGGCCAATCGCGACGGTGATCGTTCAAACAGGAACCCTGCGCGTGGGGGATCACATGGTTGTTGGAGCGATCTCTGGCAAGGTTCGCTCCCTTGAAGCGCCCGACGGTGGTCGGATAAAGAGTGCTGGGCCCTCGACGGCCGTGATCGTTTCTGGGCTCCCAGAAGTGCCCGTCAGCGGCGAAATCTTCAAAATTGCGGCCGATGAGCGAGAAGCTCGGTCCTGGTCTGAGGAGGCCGCTGAGGCGAATCTGGCTGGTCGCGAGAGTGGACAGGCAACCATGGAGGATCTCTACAAGAGGATCCAATCTGGCGCTGGCAAAGAGGTTCGCATCATTCTGAAATCCGATGTGGCTGGTTCACTTGGCGCGATTGAGCACCAGCTCGAGAAGATGCAGAGCGACGAGGTACGGATCAACGTGCTCTTGTCCGCCGCGGGAGAGATCACTGAGAACGACATACTGCTCGCCTCCGCATCGGACGCCATCGTTCTGGGATTCACGACAACGTTGACCCCGGGGGCGCGTCGCATGGCTGAAACGAACAAAGTCGATGTGCGCCTCTATGAAATCATCTACGAATTGGCTGACGATATGAAGGCGGCCATTGAGGGGATGCTTGATCCAGAGAAGTCAGAGGTCGTCGAGGGCCGCGCTGAGGTGAAGCAGCTCTTCCCAGGGAAGGGCTTCGTCATCGCCGGATCGGTTATTCGCGAAGGTCGCGTAACCCGTGGTGCAAAGGTGCGCATTCTTCGAGGGGGGACGGTGGTAGCCACTGATGTGATCGAGTCTCTCCGTCGGTTTCGTGATGACGTGCGCGAAGTTAAGGAGGGCCAAGAGTGCGGCATTGGCCTTGGCGCATCGGTCACCGTTCAGGAGGGTGACATGTTAGAGATCATCGGGGAGAAATCGACGAGGCGGAGCCTCTAGGTATGCCTCCAAGGATGGCACGTGTTGATGAACTCCTTCGCGAGGAGATCAGCGCCCATATTGCAAAATCTATCAGCGATCCTCGCCTTGGGTTTGTCACGGTAACTTCGGTTTTGACCTCGCCAGATCTTCATCATGCCAGGGTCTATGTCAGCGCTATCGGAAGCGAGGAGCAGCGCCTCGCATCCCTGGCCGCGCTACGGAGTAGTGCTTCGCATCTACGTAGCCTCATCGGCAAGGAACTGCGTATTCGACGCGTTCCTGATCTTCACTTTGAGTTGGATTCGACGAGTGATCGTGGCGCGCGCATCCAGCAGATACTTGGCAGCATTGCGCAAGGCGGCGTTCCGCCTGCCGATCTCGCTCCGCTCCCAGAACCAACGCAACCAGACGGTACGGCGCGAGGAAGGAAGAGGTCTGCATGAGCGAGCAGGGTACGATCAATCGTCCAGACTATTTGCAGCGCGCCGGAGCGCTAACACCAATAGCGCTTCAGCTAGTGCCAGTTGAGGTCCTGAGTGCACTCCAGGCCGCTAAACGCCTGTGGATTGTTCCACATGAGCGCCCTGACGCCGACGCACTCGGTGCGGCGCTTGGATTGCAGCAGATCCTAGAACGGCGCGGTGTCGAGGCGGTTGTTGTAAGCTCCGATGTGCCCCCAGCGGTGTATCAGGTGATTCCGAACATTTCCGATGTATCCCTGGCAGCACCTGAATGGATTCCTGACACGATTGTTCTGGTTGATTGTGCAGACCCGTCACGGACTGGGCGAATTGGCGTTGCGATCGAAAGCCTCCCCGATAGCACCCAACGGATTTTGATTGATCACCACGTATCGAATACATCTACCTGGCCGTTGGCCTGGATAGATGCGCATGCTGCCGCTACGTGCGAGCTTGTCAGTCTCATCGCCCTAGCGATGAGCGCAGATTTTACGGCGAATAATGGCAGACTAGCTACGACGCTCGCCGCTGGCATCATCATGGATACCGCCACCTTCCAACACGGCAACACAACGTCGCGAACCTTAGAAGTTGGTGCGCTACTCCTAGCAGCTGGTGCGCCAATCAGCGAGATTTCGCGGAAGATCTACCGTTCCAAACCTCGCGCACAAGTTGAACTTCACGCGCGGGTTCTCGCACAGATCAAAACCAGTGATGCTGGACGCACGATTTACACCACGATGAGCCTCTCTGATCTTCAGGAGACAGGGGCGACACCGGAAATGAGCGAAGGGATCGTTGATGCACTTGCGCAGGTCACCGAATCAAACGTCGCGATTTTCCTCAAAGAGGACGATCCTAATACCACCCGCATCTCAGTTCGAACCAAGGGCGATGGTCCCGAAGCCACCGCAGTGACCAAAGCATTCGGCGGCGGAGGACACGCGCGCGCCTCTGGGGCGACGGTCGAGCGGCCACTCCCAGATGCACTTGCAGAGGTGTTGGCGCACGTCTCGACACTGCGTTCACGCGCCAAAGAGGGCTGATCCATGGCGCGGCGCAGGCCGAGTACCCCCGGGATTGATGGAGTGCTTCTGGTCGATAAGCCCAACGGCCCGACAAGCCACGACATCGTTGCCAAGATCCGTCGGATCGCTGGTCAACCTCGCATCGGGCACGGTGGCACGTTAGACCCATTTGCGACTGGTCTTCTAGTGCTCGTACTTGGTCGCGCCACCCGTCTGGCGAGCCTTCATCTGGGGGGCGCGAAGCGGTACCAGGCAACCTTCTCCTTTGGTTGGGCCACAACGACGGATGACCTAGATGGTGACCGACTTGGAACCCTCGGTTCGCCGCCTACACAGGTTGAGGTTGAGCGCCTGCTCCCTCGGTTTCGCGGGGCAGTAGAGCAGGTTCCACCCACCCATTCTGCAAAGCGCACCGACGGTGTCCGCGCCTACGAGCGAGCTCGTTCTGGGCAGGTGGTTGAACTTGCCCCACGACCAGTGGAGATCAAGCGATTCGACGTTGTCGGATGGGATGATTCGCACTCTGAAGAGCCACTCATGCACGCGCAGTTGGAGGTAAGTTCCGGTACCTACGTTCGAGCGATCGCTCGCGACCTCGGTCGTGCGGCAGGGAGTGGGGCTCACCTCGTCACGCTGCGGCGTACCGGATCAGGTGTCTTTGCGGTTGAGAATGCGCACACGATGGAGCAGATTGCCGCTGCCGCAGTGTCGGGACATCTGCGCGACCTCCTATTGCCCATTGATGCGGGGCTTGACCACATCCCAGCCAGTGAGGTGGGTGTTCGTGGCGAAGCGCTCCTTCGCGATGGGATCGCCCTGCCTGAGGCCATGCTGGACGGCATAGGGCAGCAGGTAGACCTTGGAGGCCAGATGCGACTTCTGGTGGGCGGGGTGATTGCGGCGCTCGGGCGACGCACGGCGTTTGGTGCACAGCCAGAGCGTGTGTTTGTTGAGTCCAATGCTCTGATGGGGCACCGCTGATGAGGCGCGTTATCGGGTGGGAGGACCTCGCCACCGCGATGAATCTCACCCCAGGAGGCTCGGGGAGCATTCTGACCCTCGGAGTGTTCGACGGCCTCCATCGAGGCCATCAGCGCCTGCTGGCTGCCGCTGAGCGGCTGGCGCACGCCGCCGGTCTGCGGCGCATTCACGTTGGCTTCACTCCGCACCCCGATCTCCTGATCAGAGGAGCCGCCCCCGCGAAGCTGCTTGAGGGCGAAGAGGTTGAGCTTCGCCTCGCGCACGCTGGCGTTGACATTTGGTGCGACCTGCCATTTACCGTCGACCTGCGAGATACCCCCTGGGAGATATTTCTTGAACGCCTGGTCAGGACCACGCTTGCCAAGGGGATCGTCCTCTCGCCCGAATCTGCCTTTGGCCAGGGCCGCCAGGGTACGCTGGCGAACGTCCGCGCATGGGGGGCGATTCGCGGACTGCAGGTGCATCCAGTCGCCGAGGTCCGAGCTGGGGGTGCCCCAATCAGTAGCACCCGTATTCGCGAGATGATCTCGGCGGGAGACCTGACGGGGGCCGCGCGTCTCCTCGGTCGACCATATGCACTCGTAGGGGACCTTCACGGGGACCAAGTGAGACTCCCAACACGGGACGTGGCCGTGCCCCCGCCAGGGCTCTATCGGGCTCGGGTGGGTCTCGCAGGTCGCCCTGCAGGGCGCCTTCCACTCGTAGGTCGGCTCACCTCCGTCCAGATCGCTCCGGATGGCCAAACCCTCAGACTTAGTCGTACGAACCATCTTGATCCACGACTTACTGGGGGTACCGTTCGCGTCGCCATCCTTGGAGAGGGCCTCCAAGCCTAGATTTGCTACCCTAGGGGCATCCAAGATGTGATGAAAGGATGAGGGGTGCCCTTGGAGCACCTCCGATGTAAGGAGAATGACCTCTTGCCACTAGATCAAGCAACCACGGCACGGATTGTTGCCGAAAACGGTCGCCACGGGAAAGATACAGGCTCTGCCGAGGTGCAGATAGCACTCCTCACGGAGCGTATCCAAGGGCTGACGACCCATCTACAGACCTTCAAACAGGACAACCACTCACGGCGCGGGCTGCTCAAGCTCGTCGGCCAGCGACGCCGGTTGCTCACCTTCCTTAAGCGTGAAGATGCAGCGCGGTATGCCGCGCTCTCCGAGAAACTCGGACTTCGACGCTAACTACCACCTAGCCCACAGCTGGGCCCAGATGCACGCGAGCAAACAACACGCCCGCGTACCAACAGGAGATGAACATGAAAGACATCACCACCGTATCCGCTGAATTCGGCGGCCAGACACTTACCATCGAAACTGGTCGATTGGCCCGCCTTGCCGGCGGCGCAGTCACCGTTCGCTACGGCGACACCGTGGTCCTTGGCACGGCAAACCGCAGCGAGCCACGACCGGGCCTCGACTTCTTCCCCCTCACCATCGAATTCGAAGAGCGCATGTACGCCGCGGGTAAGATCCCGGGCGGCTACATCAAGCGTGAAGGGCGAGCCTCTGAGAACGCAACGCTCTCCGCTCGTTTGACTGACCGACCGATTCGCCCTCTCTTTCCAGAGGGGTACAAGGATGATGTTCAGGTCGTGATCACCGTGCTGAGCGCGGATCAGGAGAACGATCCCGACATCCTTGGAACGCTTGCAGCCTCTGCTGCGCTCACTATCTCCGAGATTCCGTTCCTCGGCCCTATTGGCGCCGTTCGCGTTGGCATTGTGAATGGGGCGTTCGTGATCAACCCTACCTTTGAGCAGCTCAAGGAGAGCGATCTCGACTTGGTTGTTTCGGGAACTGTGGATGCGATCATGATGGTTGAGGCTGGTGCAAACCTGATCACCGAAGAGAAGATGGCTGAAGCCATCGAATTCGGCCACAACGCAATCAAAGCGTTGGTCACCCTGCAAGAAGAGCTGCGCGCCAAGGTTGGCAAAGAGAAGCGTGTTCCGTACATTGAACCAGGTACCGATAGTGTCCTCGCGTTTGCTGAGGCGGCGGCAAACGGCGGAACCTTCGTCGTCGTTGATACTGAGACGACTGGTCTGGACCCCAAACTCTCTGATTTGGTTGAGATTGCTGCCGTCAAGATCAAGGGTGGCAAGATCACGGATCGATGGAGCTCTTTTGTTGACGCCGGAAATGCCATCGTTGGAGCACAGATTCATGGCATCACCAGCAAAGAGATCAAGGGAGGGTTGGCGCCGAAGTCGGCGGCCGAAACATTTGCTGAGTTTGCCAAAGGCGCCATCTTGGTCGGTCATAACCTGGGCTTTGATGTCGCATTCCTTGACGAGGCGGCTGGCAAGGGTCGCTCGTTTGCCACCGAGCCAGGGAGCTACCTTGATACCTACGTACTCTTTAAAGAGGCGTACCCGGAGAGCGAATCATTCAAGCTCAGCGATCTTGCGCGAGTCTATGGAGCCACGACGACACCCAACCATCGGGCAGCTGCGGACGCAGAGGCTACGGCTGAACTCCTTCTTGTTCTCGCCGGCGAACTTCCTACTCGCCTTGCAACCTTGAAAGAGGGGATTGCTGATTCAATTCGCGCCGCCCGCAGCGGGAAGGGCGACCCGAAGGCGCTTCTGGAAGCGGCGCGCCGAAAGGCTCGTGTCGGTAGAAATCTCTTCGCATGGATGCATAAAAAGACCGCGCGAAATCTCACAATGAAAGAGGGGATCCGCCTAGACGGCCGGAAGGTTGATGAGATCCGCCCCATCTCTGTTGAGGTTGGTTTGCTCCCACGAACGCACGGATCAGGTCTCTTTACGCGCGGCGACACGCAGGCGCTCAGTGTTGCAACCCTCGGGCCGGTAGCTCAGGGCCAGCGCCTCGACACGATCTCGCCAATCACCGAGAAGCGCTATATCCATCACTACAACATGCCGCCCTACAGCACGGGCGAAAACAAGCCGATGCGTGGCCCCGGTCGCCGTGAGATCGGGCACGGGGCCCTCGCCGAGCGTGCCCTGGTTCCGGTATTGCCGTCCATTGAGGAGTTCCCATACGCGATCCGCGTTGTTTCAGAGTGCGTGACGTCAAACGGCTCCACCTCGATGGCATCAACGTGTGGATCCAGCCTTTCACTACTCGACGCGGGCGTGCCGCTCAAGGCGTCAGTCGCTGGTGCCGCAATGGGACTCATGTCCGAGCCGAACGGTGAGTTCGTGGTCCTTACCGACATCCTTGGAAAAGAGGATGCGTTTGGCGATATGGACTTCAAGGTGACAGGTACGCGAACTGGGATCACAGCACTACAAATGGACATTAAAGTCCAGGGGATCAACGGGGCGATCATTCGAACGGGATTGAAGGATGCGCTTACTGCCCGACTTTCAATCCTTGACAAGATGGACGCTGTGATTAGCACAGCGCGACCCGAGCTCTCAGATTTTGCGCCGCGGATCACCACAATCAAGATCAATCCGGAGAAGATCCGTGACATCATTGGTAAGGGTGGAGCGGTAATCCGCAAGCTTCAGGATGATTTCCAGGTCAACATCAACGTACAGGACGATGGAACGGTGCAGATCGCGTCTGCCGACCCTGAACGAACCAAAGGTGTGCTTGATGCAATCAACGGGATCACCAAAGAGGTTGAACTTGGCGCGCTCTACATGGGAAAGGTGACCCGCATCATGGGATTCGGCTGCTTCGTTGAAATCCTGCCTGGAAAAGAGGGCCTGGTCCGCATTGGTGAGCTCGCGGACTACCGCGTGAACACGGTTGAAGACGAAGTTTCTGTGGGTGATGAGATCATGGTGGTCGTCACGGAGGTTGATCGACAGGGAAGGGTCAATCTCTCTCGTCGTGCGGCGATGCAGCGACATCGTGCAGCCCCACAGGATTAGCTCTGCGGGAGCACGTGAAACTCCCGAGCAGAGAGAATCGTAGGCACGGGCCGTGGCCCTCGCACGGAGAGAGTAATCAGTGATGGGCAGTAGCCATCCAGATGGCTTTGTCGTTGCCGTGCTTGGCGCGACGGGACTAGTTGGTCGGACCATGATCACCGTGTTGGAAGAGCGCTCGTTTCCAGTACGAAAGCTTGTCGCGCTTGCCGCAAGCAGCGGCGATCGGACAATTCGGTTCAAGGGCCAAGAGGTTCCCGTTGAGCAGGTTCGTCCTGAATCGTTTGCCGGTGTGGATATAGCGCTGTTTAGTGCTGGTGGCTCAACCAGTTTGATGTACGCACCAGAAGCCGCTGCGCGGGGTTGCGCCGTGATTGATAATTCTAGCGCGTGGCGCATGGATCCGGCCGTCCCGCTGGTAGTTTCCCAGGTAAATCCCTCAGCGCTGCTAGACCACGATGGCATAATCGCCAACCCGAACTGTTCAACCATGCAGTTGGTGCCCCTTCTAAAGGCCCTTGAGGACGCTGCTGGACTACGAAGGGTTGTGGTGGCGACTTATCAGTCAGTGTCCGGAGCGGGCGGAAAGGCGGTCCAGGACCTGCAGCAGCAACGAGAGACCCTTGTGCGCGGCGGGCAGCCGATATCGACGCAATTCCCACATGCTGTAGTTTCTAGTCCCATCCCAGCCATTGACGTCTTCCTCTCTGACGGCTCTACAAAAGAGGAGTCAAAGGTGGTACACGAGAGTCGAAAGATCCTGGGAATGCCATCACTCAAGATCGCTGCGACCGCCGTTCGCGTGCCCGTTGAGCGCAGCCATTCAGAGGCCGTGCATGTTGAGCTATCACAGCCACTCACTCCACAAGAGGCGCGGAAGGCCTTCGCAGCGATGCCAGGGGTCACGGTCCTTGACGATCCCGCAGGGCATCTTTACCCATTAGCCGCCTCGTCCGTTGGGAGCGATGAGATTTTCGTTGGTAGGGTCAGGAGCGACCAGAGTGTCGAGCATGGGATTGCGTTCTGGGTTGTGTCTGACAACGTGCGAAAAGGGGCGGCTACCAACGCCGTACAGATCGCTGAGCTGCTTGTGGAGATGGACCTTGTCCACGGAGCCCGCCACGTCGTCTGACCGGGCCGCGCTCGAACTGGTAACCCTGGCCAAAGAGATTGCCTCGTGCACCTTGTGCGACCTCTCTTCCACCCGAACTCAGACGGTTCCCGGTGAGGGGAGTCCCACCGCATCTGTCGTGTTTGTCGGTGAGGCGCCAGGCGCGCGAGAGGACCGAACGGGTCGTCCCTTCGCGGGCGCGTCGGGGCGGCTGCTGGACGATCTGCTTGCCTCAATTGCAATGCGGCGCACGGATGTCTATATCGTCAACACCGTGAAATGCAGGCCCCCTGACAATCGCAATCCTCGCCCAGCGGAGATCGCCGCTTGCGCCCCCTTTCTTGAGCGACAACTTCGACAGATTCAGCCACGTGTGATCGCTACGTTGGGACGGTTTGCGTTATCTGTCTTTGCGCCCGAGGCACAACTTGGGGAGGTGCACGGTCGTCCGTTCGCACAGACACTCGGTCCTATCCTGCACGGCGCCACGCTATTTCCGCTCTACCACCCCGCAGCAGCCCTCCACAACGGGAGTCTCCGCCCGACGCTCGAGCGCGATATGGCTGCACTTGGAGCGTTCATGGCGATGCTCCCTCGCGATGTGGCTGGGGAGGCTACCCTACGACAGGCGGATTCAGGTTCACACGGGTCCGGAGCAACGAGGGGAGGGGAGGCCGAATGACGCGACGCCCACAGCCACCACGTCGGCCCGCCGAGGCTCGTCGGTCCCATGACCCCAAGCGGCCCCCGAAGGCGGGGGGTGCGGCACCAGCTCTGCGACTGATCCCGCTTGGCGGTATGGGCGAGATCGGCAAAAACCTCTATTTGTACGAGTATCAAGAGACGATCATTCTCGTTGACTGTGGCCTCGCCTTCCCCGATGAAACCACACTCGGCGTCGACATCATCATTCCGGATATCAGCTATCTCCGTTCCCGCCGTAGCGCCGTAAAGGCTGTTCTGATCACGCACGGTCATGAGGATCATGTCGGGGCACTCCCACACGTCCTTCCAGAGCTCCCTGGCGTTCCGGTGTATGCCAGTACCCTTGCGCGCGGCCTCCTAGCGAACAAGCTAAAGGAGCTTAAAGTTACGGCCAATCCACTACGCACCTTAGATCCTGGGGGTCGCCTCGATGTTGGCCCCTTCGTCATTGAGCCCTTCAGGGTCGGCCACTCAATTCCCGATGCGATGGGGTATGCGATCCACTCTCCTGTAGGCACCGTGATCCACACGGGGGATTTCAAATTTGACCAAACACCAGCCGACGGCAAGTCAGCGGACTTTGCCATGCTTGCACGGTTTGGTGCGCAAGGGGTTCTAGCGCTTGTCTCCGACAGCACCCGCGCAGAAGCGCCTGGCTACACCCCCAGTGAGCAGGTTGTCGGCCGTGCGTTCAAGGAGATCATTAGCAGCGCGCCGAGCCGAGTGATCATTGCGACGTTTGCCTCAAACATCGCGCGAATCCAACAGATGCTCGACGCCGCTGCCGAATTTCATCGCAAGGTTGCAATCGTGGGGCGTTCAATGGAACAGAATGTCAAAATCGCCCGTGATCTTGGCTACCTTACGTTTCCGACACCTCTGCTGGCGAAAGAAGAGATTGCCCGCAGGACCAAGGAGCCACTCGTGATCGCCACGACCGGCGCACAGGGCGAGCCAATGGCTGGGCTCGCGAAGATGGCCAACGGTGAACATCGAAATGTTGAGATCCAAAACGGTGACACCGTCATCGTCTCCGCGTCGCCCATTCCTGGAAACGAAGAGGCTGTCGGTCGCACGATTGATAACCTGTTCAAATCTGGAGCAAATGTGATCTACCACTCCATCGCCCAAGTTCACGTGTCTGGTCATGCTTCGCAGGAGGAGCTCAAGATGATGCTTGCGCTTACAAAGCCAAAATATTTCATCCCAATGCACGGTGAGATGAGGATGCAGGTGGCTCACGGGCGACTCGCGACACAAATGGGCGTGGCGCCCTCCGCAGTGTTCATCATTGGGAACGGAACACCCGTTGAGTTCTCATCGGACGGGAGCGCACGCCGCGGCACCACGGTTGAGCACGGATCAACATTTGTTGACGGATCATCAGTTGGGGAGATTAGCGACGTTGTCCTGCGCGACCGGCGTACCCTTGCGGATGATGGGATCGTCGTTGTAATTGCCACGGTAGACGCACGAAGCGGCAGACCAGTTGGGAAGCCTGCGTTGGTTACCCGCGGTTTCTTAAACGGAGACGAGGACCACCAGCTTGTTGATGAGGCAATCGCAATTGCCTTGAAAGCCATCCAACATAAAGGCGATCGGACGGTAGATTCCGGCCAAATTAAGGCTCAGTTGAGCGAGTCGGTATCACGATTCCTTGGGAAGGAGACCAAGCGTCGTCCGCTCGTTGTCCCCGTAGTTGTTGAGGTGTAATCTGTGGCGAAGCGAGCGAACGAGCAGCCCCAGCGATCCGCAAGGAGTCGATCACTAGCGTCTCGATCGGCACTTCGAAGCATCACCTCACTTGCGCTTGCGGTTACAGGTGTAATCCTTGCAGTCGGCCTGCTCCTTCCAGGTCGCGGAGCGCTAGCTGATCTCCTACGCGATGTGTTTGCACCATGGTTTGGCCTTGGTCGATGGCTCTTGCCGGCACTACTGATCGCTCTCGCTATCTGGGTTGAACGCCGAATGGCTTCGGCGACCAGAGTTGCGCTGCGCCTAGCGCTGTCGACCCTATTCTTCGTAGGGTTTTTGGCGATCGTGGAGTTACTTTTTCCATCGCACGGGGGTCGGATTGGGGTAATCGCCGGTGGTGGAGCGGCGAGCCTGCTAACGGGCGTTGGCGCGTTTGCCGCCTGGATCGGCATCATGACCGGGATCGGACTGATCCTGGCCGAGTCGGCGGTGCGTGCGATGTTTGCCCTGCTGTTTAAGGGTGCCAAGGCTGGTGCAGGGGCGGTGGGTGAAGGGGTCGAGAGACTCGCAGCAGAGCGTGATCGAATTGCACGCGAGCGGGAAGAGGCGCTTGCTACCGAAACAGCTCGTAAAGCTGCAGAGAGCGCAGGCGCCACGGTCGTCAATGTCCCTACACAGGATCTCGACACCACCACTGGGGCAGTTGTGACCAAGTCGGAACATGGTGAATCCTCAGGGATCCGTTCAGGTGGCGCGGCGCGTGATCCCCAGGGTACTAGCGCTCGAGTCAGCAGCCAGGCAGCTGCAGCAGAGTCATCCAGCGGTCAGGTGCGCTGGAGCCTGCCATCGACCGAGATCCTTGATGCCCCAGGTAAATCAGTTAGCCCCAATGCCGCGATACACCAGGCGAATGCGGCAGCGATCGTCCAAAAGCTTCGAGATCTTGGCATCGAGATCATCTCCGTGACTGCAAATCCAGGGCCCGTGGTCACCCAATACGAACTTACGCCGGCACCGAACGTTCGAATCAGCCGAATTGAGGGCCTCGGCGACGATCTTGCCATGGCGCTCAGCGCACGCTCAATTCGCATCGAAGCTCCTATCCCGGGTAAGTCGGTGGTTGGGATTGAGATCCCCAATCAAGAGGCGGAAGCCATCAGAATTCAGCCACTGCTAACACCAGTTGATGCGTCAGGCATGTGGACACCTCGCCAGGCCATTCCGTTTGCCCTAGGAAAAGATGTTGCCGGAGTACCCCAGGTTCGCGACCTTGCCAGCATGCCACACCTACTCATTGCCGGAGCTACTGGGTCGGGGAAGAGCGTCATGGTAAACGCGATCATCACCTCTCTTCTCTTTGCGCGAACACCACACGATCTTCGACTCATCCTTGTGGACCCAAAACGAGTTGAGCTCTCTGGCTACAACGGTTTGCCTCATCTACTCCTGCCAGTTATTACCGAATCCGAGAAGGCAGCGGCAGCCCTTAAGTGGGCAGTGCTTGAGATGGAGACTCGCTACCGAACCTTCGCCAGCGCTGGCTCTCGAAATCTTGAGGGGTATAACAGTACTCGGGTTGATGCTCAAGAACGGCTCTATTCAATTGTGATCATTATTGATGAGCTGGCTGATTTGATGATGCAAGACGGACGAGAAACGGAAGAGGCGATCGTGCGAATTGCCCAGAAGGCTCGTGCAACAGGCATCCACCTCATCCTGGCGACTCAGCGACCGTCCGTCAATGTTGTCACTGGACTGATCAAGGCCAACATCCCAAGTCGAATAGCGTTCTCTATGGCCAGTCAGATTGATTCTCGAACCGTGCTCGACGCACCTGGCGCTGAGGACCTCATCGGTCGGGGCGATATGTTGTTCCAACCATCAGACGCACCGAAGCCAACCCGAATGCAAGGGGTATACGTCTCGGATCGTGAAATCAGCGCAGTTGTATCGCACTGGCGGGAACAAGGTTTGCCAGATTATCAACTGGGAATTCTCTCTACATCAAGTCAACCGAGCAACGGCACGGATCGAAATCGCGATGAAGAGCCCGCCGATCGACTTTTTGATGAGGCGGTACAAGTTGTCGCAGAGCACGACCGCGCCTCTGCTTCGCTTCTGCAGCGGCGACTTCGAATCGGTTACGCGCGTGCGGCACGGATCATTGATCAGCTTGAAGAGCGGGGATACATCGGTTCGTTTGATGGCTCGACAGCACGGGTTGTACACCGGGAAAAGATCGCGTCCGAGACAGGGCGAGAGTCAGCGGGGGACCACGTTGAGTCGAACACGGGGGAGCCAGGGGAGTCGCGGTAACACATGTCCGACCCGCTAACTCCTCCAGTGTTGCCCAAACAGGTCGGCGCCGTAAGAACTGCAGAGCCGCCACGGATTGGCGATCGGCTCCGTCAGGCCCGTGAACGGCGTGGGCTTCGAATCGTTGACGTTGCCGCAGCGCTAAAGATACGGGTCCCGATTCTTGAAGCCCTCGAGAGGGAGGAGCACGAACGTTTGCCACCTCTTGTCTACACCCACGGACATTTACGAACCTACGCCGCCTACCTCGGATTGGATCCGGCGACCGTTGTGGCGGGTTGGGCGCTTGCGCCAACGCACCAGTTTGGCGCCGACACCAAGGCGCTACGTCCGAGTTCAGGGTGGCGAGAACGCCTCTTTGGTATGCGGCCAACCATGATTCGGTCGACACGTGGCTTGTTAGCGATAGGAGGACTGGGCCTTGCAGTGCTCGCTGCTGCGGCGCTAATGAGCCTTCAGGTGGTGCGCTTTCTTTTGCCCCCCTCAATTGCGATCATCTATCCGAGTGACGAGGTGAGCAGCGTGCGCGCTGGGACACTTTCGGTTGAACTCAAGGGGACAGCCGATGCCAACGCAAGCATCATCATCAACTCAACGTCAGGCGCGCAGCTCGCCACACGTGCCGACGAGAGTGGCCTCTGGAACATCATCGTCCCGCTAGGTGCCGGTCGCACGGAGGTGGTCGCCCACGCGGTGAAGTCGGGTACGGGCGGGGAATCAAGCGCGACGGCCCAGCGAGTCTTCATTGTGGAACTACCCGACAAAACGACCGCCGAGATCTCGGTACTCGCTCCTGTGGCCAATCTACTCGTCAGGGACGAGGATGTCCCCATCTCCCTGATGACCACCCCGAATAGCGAGGTCTCGATCACCGCGACCAACAGTGGGGGTGAGCTGATCGCAACAACCGCCACGAGCGACACTGAAGGACGTATCGAGATCAGCATCCCATTACCAGCCGGACGATGGACAGTCAGTTTCACGATGCTGGCCCCCGACTCCACCCTTCGGGAGGCGACGCGTACGGTTGACGTCTCCTACACCGGAGTCACGGTTGGCGTTACTGGGGGACTGGTGCCCACATGGGTCCGTGTCTGGATAGATGGGCACATCGAGCCCTCAATCGGCGTCTCAGGCAAAACCATTAGCCCTGGGACACGACTGCTCTTTTCAGGCTCTACGCGAATTGAGATTCGCAGTGCCGACGTTGCGAGCCTTCTCTTCACCCTGAACGGGCGTACTATAGACGGGATAGGATCGAGCAACGGGTCTGAAACATACGCATTTCTCGACTCAGGGCGGGTGGAGAGGTCGTCAAGGAGGTAGCGAATGGGTGCTGAGAATTCGTTTGATGTCGTTTCGGAGTATGACGAGCAAGAGCTGAAGAATGCTTTAGATCAAACGCGCCGAGAGATCGCAACTCGCTATGATTTTCGAGATGCTACAGCTGAGATCAAAGAAGAGAAGGGCGAGCTTGTTATCCGGGTTGATGGAGATTTGCGATTAAAGGCACTTCGGGACATCCTCGAATCAAAGTCTGTAAAACGCGGCATTGACCTCCGAACGTACGAGTGGGGGAAGGTTGAGGCGGCCGGCGGGGATACCCTGCGAATCCACGTTAAACTTCGGAAAGGCCTTGATGATGTCGCCGCAAAAAAGATTGCGAAATTCATACGAGACACGTTCCCCAAGGTGAAAACCCAGATCCAAGGAGAGGCGGTGCGAGTCACCGGTAAATCTCGTGACGAGTTACAAGAGGTGATGGCCCGCCTGAAGGAGCTAGATGTTGAGCGCCCCTTGCAGTTTGAGAATTATCGGTAGTCAGTGATCAGAGCCATCAGTGACATCGCCGCCGGGCTGGAACCTCCTCGGAAGGGTGCGCCACTCCGCCCTGGGGTTCGGCTGCACGTCATCGGTGTTGGTGGCACCGCTTCACTAGCAGCGGCGCTTCACGCTAAGGCCTTAGGGCTGAGCGTTTCTGGATACGACCAAGCGCTGACGAACGCTACGAGGGAAATCCTGACCGAGGCGGGTGTTCGAATCGGATCTGCCATAGACGCTGATATGATCTCGCACTGCGGGAGTCTGAACTCCAACAGTTTGGTCGCCGTATCAAAGGCGATCACGAGCACGAATCCGGATCATCCAGAATTGGCTGCAGCCCGAACTGCCGGCGCTCATCTGATCTCGGTTCAGCAAATCATTGCCGACGCGGCCGCAACTCGCGGTGGGTTGCTGATTGGCATTGGCGGAACCCACGGCAAAACAACTACCACCGGATGGGTTCTTGATGCTCTGATTCGCTCTGGTTTAAACCCATCTGCATTCGTTGGTGGCCCGCTGGTGATGGGTATAGGCACGCCGCCTGGTTCCCCTGTGCATATTGGTTCCGAACCTGGTTTCATCGTGGAGGCTGATGAGTATGGCGGAAATTTTGATCCCTACTACGCAGATCGAGCTCTTATACTCAATGTTGACTGGGACCACCCTGACATCTTTAGCGATAGGCGGGCAGCAGTTGAAACGTTTGCACGCTGGGCAACGACTCCAGCAGCGGGCGGGGTTCTTTTCATTAACACCTCAGACACAGGCGGAGCTGAACTCGCGACATTGATGGCGAAGGAGAGTCACCACGGGCTCTATACCATCAGAATCGCAACATCGCGCGATTCAACTAATGCCGATGTTGTAGGGCGAGTTATTTCGCGAGGGGAGGGGGGCTACTCCCTTGAACTGACCCACCTAACCGATCGTGCCGCTGCAGCCGCGCCAGCACTTCTGCAGTTGCGTTCAGAGCAGATTCCCCTGGCACTCCTCGGATCACACAACGCCAGCAATGCACTCGGTGTCGCCGCACTTGCGGCGAGCGCAGGGGGCACAGCGGAGGGCATCTCTCAGTCGCTCGCCCAGTTCACTGGCGTGGGGCGACGACTGGAGGCACGCTACGACGCTTCAGGGATCACAGTCCTTGACGATTACGGCCATCATCCAACCGCAATTGATGTGACCCTCGCGACGGTCCGCGATCGCTATCCCGGTCGCAAACTTGTGCTGGCCATTGAGCCGTTGACCTACCATCGCACGGCGGCACTCCTTGACTCACTGGCTCGGTCCTGTAGCGCTGCGGATGAAGTGGCTGTCGCTGAAATCTTCGCGGTTCGTGACCTCGACACAACCAGCGTTACCTCCGAGGACCTCGCACGCCGCATAGCGGCGCTCGGGACGCCAGCTACGGCGCCGGGGACTGTGCTGGAGACTGCTGCCGCGCTCCTGCCAACCATCGCTCCAAATTCAGTGGTCTTGGTCATGGGCGGTGGGCGATCCACAGAGCTTGCCGCTGCGCTAGCGGATGGCCTTGCCGCGCGAGGTGCTCTCCGCGGCTGACCCCGGGGGTAGAGCGCCGGCGTTGGGATTAAGCGCCGTCGGGTGCCCCTGCGGTAGCGTCGGGACCCGGTGGAACCTTCTGGGCCGCTTCGGCCGCAACGGACTTTGCCTGCTCACTCTGCGGTCGAGAGAACAGTGGGTGACCGTCCGAGGTTAGACATCGACCCGTTGCGAGGTCCCACTGCCAGCCGTGGATGCTGCAGGTCAAGGTGTCGCCGTCGGTGGTGCCAAATCGTGTCAAATCTGCCTTCATATGCGGGCATCGGCGCTGCACCTGCCAACCAGAGAGATCGAATGTGCCCTCAGAGGGCCCGTTTTCGGCATAGAAGCCCTCGGCGTACTGAATGCGAGCAGGGGAGAGGCATTTGAACCAGGTATAGACGTAATCGTTGTACGCCCCCTTGCGCCAGGCTGTGAAGCGCATCGAGAGGAAGAGGCTATTGACCCAATCGTCAGTGCGCGTGCGGACTAGATGGTCCAGCAGGGGGCGAGGGATGGCGAACCGGAACTCAACCTCACGACCGTCGTCTGCAACCACAGACCGTTCTGGAAAATCAAGCAGGATTGCTTCGTCGTCTGTCTGGATCTTGACGGTCGTGCCGATACCGTCACAGACGCGAGGGCCAAGCGCCATGAGAGGTTCTAGCCACGCCTTGAGCTCAGGCAGCAGATGGGTGCGTGGCCCAAGCCAGCGAGCCTTTTCGGCAGCAATACGGGGTGCCATATCGGCTGCGTATCTGCGCAAATACACCTCTTTATCTGCAAAGACACTCTGCACAGACAGTTCCCCCTGCGGATGATGCACCTTGAACTCTCCGGAGGCAGTGAACTCGCCAACGCTCCCTGGAAGCATGAGGACTGCAGCCTGGCCCTCGGCGTTCAACCGTTCAACCATGAACCGCTGATCAGGGAAGATGGAATCTTCTGCGTTGTTGACGTCATTCCAGCGGAAGAGATCGTCGTCCAAAAAGCAGGGGGGGCCCGCCGACGGGATGACGACGCGCGGAGCAATGATTTCCGCGTACCGGGCGGCACGCGTAAACTGCGCCGAGCGCTTCTTCTTTGCCAGGGCCTCAGCAGCTTTGGCAGGCATCTCGTAGACCATTGGGTACCAGATTGCACCGCTGAACTGTAAGAGGCAGATATCTATCGGGCCCTGCACGAGGAGGCGATCGGGGTCTGTCGGGCGGCTGTCGTTGAGGTTCAGCAGGCGTTCGACGCCGTCATCGACCAGCAGGGCGGAATCGCCAATCGGACCGTCTGTCGGGGCCGTCAAAGCCTCCACAACGAACAGTAGACCGCCGTGGCGCACTGGAACGCCTGACTGTGTCTCGATAAATGAGCGAAATCCGAGCCCCTCGAGTGCCTCTTTGAGCTCGGGCAGCGGATAGGCCGGCAGAATCACCACCGCATCCTTGTTGCAGTACGCCGCGAGCCACTCAGGGTCGAAGTGGTCCCGGTGCAGATGGCTGATGTAGAGGTAATCGGTCGCGCCGAGTGCGGCGTGATCGAGGGTGTCGTTTCGCGGGTATGGGAACCAACTTGCGAAATATGCGGGGTTGAACCAGGGGTCGCACAGGATTGACCCGTGAGCGGTGTGGATCTTAACGCCGGCCTGAGCGATGAATTCGATCCGCATGTGCGGAGGATAGCGGCGATCTGTGCTCAGCGCCCAGCATGCTTCGTCACATAACTATCATTATCGGAACCACCATCCCGCCGAGGCGCCATCCAACAGTTCGCCCATTGACCTGCGCCAGCTCTCCGACCGCGGGGCGTTGTTCTACAGCAGGCGTGCTGTTGCGCTTCGCCGAAGCCGCTTTAGTTCGCTGGCGATCTCCGCCGTGGCAAAACCTGTGACATGGAGTGCATCCTCTTCGTAGGCAACCTGAATGCCACCCCGGGCGCGCAGGGCCTCAACCTCCCCCACCACCGTGTACGGCAGGCGGAGGTCGACTGGGGTGCCCTGCCGTTGTAGCGCCGCCTCTACAGCACTGCGCAGTGGACCTAGGCCCACACCGGTAGCCGCCGAAACCCCAAGAGCAGCGGAATCAATCTCGCGGGCATGGATCGGGGCGGCGTCAATCTTGTTCGCGGCGACAATACGCGGTTTCTGGGCAGCTCCCAGCTCCTCGAGTACCGCTTGAACCGTCGCTCGGTGCTCGTGGGCATGGTGATCGGAGGCGTCAACGACCTCAAGAAGCAGATCGGCGCGCGCGACCTCTTCAAGCGTCGCCCGAAATGCGTCAACCAACTGGTGCGGAAGCTTGTGAATGAATCCGACCGTATCGGTCACCACGGCATGGAGACCACCTGGGAGTCGCACGCGGCGACTTGTAGGGTCGAGGGTCGCAAAGAGTCGATCCTCGGCGAGCACCTCTGTGCTCCCAACCAGGCTGTTCAACAGGGTGGACTTGCCCGCATTCGTGTAGCCAACGATTGCGACGGTTGGCTCACCGCGGCTCGTGCGACTCTTCGCTCCTGTCTCTCGACTTCTCCTCACCTGGTCGACGCGCGCCTTCATCACCGAAATTCGATCTCGAATGAGTCGACGGTCGGTTTCAAGTTGTGACTCTCCAGGGCCCCGAGTGCCGATACCGCCACCGGTACGCGAGAGGTGCGTCCACAGCTTCGTGAGGCGCGGGAGCTGATACTCAAGTTGCGCCAACTCAACCTGAAGTCGACCCTCCCGAGTTCTGGCATGAAGGGCAAAGATGTCAAGGATTAGCCGACTTCGATCAATGACTTTGACGCCGAGGATCTCCTCAAGGCCCCGCTGTTGCGTGGGTGAGAGTTCGTCATCCGCGATCAGCACGGTAAATCCTGTCTCAAGCTTAGCACTCAGTAACTCCTGCGCTTTCCCTGCACCGATGTAGGTGTCAGGATCCGGGTGGCGACGCTGTTGCCACTCTGCACCAACTACCTCTGCGCCGGCGGTACGTGCAAGACTGCCGAGCTCCTCAAGGCTGTCCTCGGCGGGCCAGCCAACATCACTCCCCGTATCAACCGCGATGAGAAACGCTCGCTCAGGCGTGGGCGTCAGGTCAATTGGAGCGGTTCGCTTTGTCACCGTGCCCTTAGCGTACCGCGATCCGCACAGCGTGCGGAATCAGATCATTGGCAATGGCTGCTGCATCGCGCCCATCGGTCATGATCGTTGTCGTAAGTGCCTCAGAGCGATACCAGGTTCGCTGACGGCGCGCATAGGCCCAGGTCCTTGTGGCGGCTATTCCAATAGCCCGCTCCCGATCAAGAGTGTGGTCAAGGTAGCCCTGCGCCTCGCGATAACCAATTCCCGAGAGGGCCGGCGTATCTACGGGAAGGCGCGCGACGAGTCGTTCAGTCTCCTCAACCAGACCGCTGTCAAACTGGCGGCGAACCCGCGTAGCAATGACGCCTCGATGTCGTTCGATGTTGCTGTCATCAATCTGGATGTAGGTGGTCTCCCCTTTCCAGGGATCCTCTTCTGCGGCGAGCGGGTCGCCGCCGAGGCGAACGATCTCAAGGGTCCTGATGAGGCGTCGAGGGCTCGCCGATGCAACTACCGCCGCCGCTTCGGGATGTCGTTGGTGGAGTTCAGCATCAAGTGGTGCGCGGCCATGTACTGCCAGGTCAGCTTCGAGTTGTGACCGAATGAGGGGATGGCTCGGTCGCGACCCTCCAGAGAGGAATCCTTTGAGGAGTCCCCGTTGATACAGCCCAGTTCCGCCAACGACGATCGCCACACCCGCCCCGGCGTTCGCCGCCTGGTGGGCGGCGATTGCGCCACGAGCCGCGTCCAGCCAGTCGTATAGGGTGAACGGGTCGCTGGCCTCGGCGATGTCAATACAGGCATGTGGGCGCGTCGCGCGAATCTCAGCAGAAACCTTGTCAGTGCCGATATCAAAACCACGAAACACCTGACGAGAGTCGGCGGAGATCAACAAGGACGGGATCCCACGTTCATCTAGGGACTCCGCAAGGGCAATGGCAACGGCGCTCTTTCCCACAGCCGTAGGGCCGCCGATTGCAAGAATCGGCAGGACTGACATGTTATCGGGCGTAATCAACCGCCCGCGTTTCGCGAATGACCGTCACGCGAATCTGTCCTGGATATGCGAGTTGCTCTTCAATGCGCTTCACTACGTCGCGAGCGATTGAACGCGCGTCGTCATCGCTCACCTGCTCTGGCCGAACCAAGATGCGGACCTCGCGCCCGGCCTGTACTGCATAGACCTTCTCGACGCCGTCGAAGCTGAGTGCGATCTGCTGCAAATCTTCTAGGCGCCGCAGGTGAGCCTCACCTTGATCGCCACGAGCTCCGGGACGTGCCGCGCTGATCGCGTCTGCTACTTGCACGATCGGAGCCTCGCGAGCGGTGCACTCTACCTCTTGGTGGTGCGCAGCAATCGCGTTCACGATCCCTTCAGGCATTCCATGACGTCGAGCCAAGTCGGCACCGATCGCAGCGTGGGTACCCTCAATCTCATGGTCGAGCGCCTTACCGATATCGTGGAGCAGCCCGCCAACCTTTGCCGCACGGATATCCATGCCCAATTCGCCGGCGACCGCACCTGCAACTTGGGCAGTTTCAATTGAGTGCAACAAGACGTTTTGACCGTACGAGGTGCGCCACTGGAGTCGCCCGAGGATTCGCAGCAACTCCGAAGGAATCCCGGTTACACCGACCGTCAGTGCCGCCGCTTCGCCATTCTTCAGCGCATCAGCGTCAACCTCGCTTTGCGCCTTGGCAACGACCTCCTCGATCCGGATCGGATGAATCCGACCGTCTTGCATCAGCCGCTCGAGGGCGACGCGAGCAACCTGTCGACGCACTGGATCAAACGACGAAAGGGTGACCTGTAGGGGCGTCTCGTCGATAAGCAGCTCAACGCCAGTGGCCGCCTCGAGCGCGCGGATGTTTCGACCTTCTCGACCGATCAGGCGCCCCTTCATCTCATCAGAGGCCAACTTGACGTGGGTCACTGAGTGCTCAGCACTGTGGTCGGCGGCGACACGCTGCATGGCCGTCAGGATCATGTCGCGCGCGCGATCCGCGGCGTCCTCTTGTGCTCGTCGCTCTAGCGCAACCTGAAGGCGCTTGCTCTCTCGTTCCGCCTCTTCGGTAAAGCGAGAGAGCACCTCGCTTCGGGCCGATTCGGGATCGAGCCCCGCGACCTCAGCGAGACGGGAATTGATGTTGGCACGAGCGACATCGAGGGCCACCGACTCCTCCACGAGTGACCGCTCCCGTTCGGCGATGGCAACCTCGCGTTCGGCGAAGAAGGCTTCGCGTTCACCGAGCGTGACCTCCCTCAGGCGGAGGCGCTCCGATTCGGCCGCGGCAGCCTCACGATCTGCCTGTTGGGCGAGGTCCGCCTCAGCACGAAGGCGCGAGATCTCGCCCTTGGCGCTGATCACGAGAGCACTCTGCTGCTGTCGCGCCTCCTCAAGGATTGCTGACGCGCGCCGTTGCGCGGCGCGAATGGAGGCGACTCCAACCACGCTCCGGAGGACCAGGCCAACGGCGATACCGAATAGGGCGAAGAGCACGGGGGCGATCCCGTTCAAGTCCGTCATGTAGTTCTCCTGCCAGGCGTGCCCCGCGGTCTGGCTCGCGGTAAATCAATCACAAAACCCAGGTAAACCCTGGGGAGAGGAGGCTACGCCTCGGCGTCGGTTCGGTCAAACGCCCGTGTATGGGTGCGTGCGGAGGCTATTCCCCGTCCAGATCCTCGCTTGCCAGATCGACATTCGCCTGTCCGGCGACCCGCTCACGAGCGAGACGCCAGCACAGGGCACTTGGGAATCCTCTCCGGGCAAGGCTCTGTGCCAGCCGTTGGACCTCAACCCGCGGATCCCCACCGCGGAGACGCAGTTTGGCGAGCGCCACCCGAGCTGCTCGCTCCTCTGCCCCAACACTCTGGTCCCCCGCCGCTGGCACTGGCTCTCTCCCCGGCAGATCGGTGCGCTCGTGCCCTCCCGCCGCCCGCCGTTCGAGCAGCCCACGCGCGAGATCCTCATCAACACCGCGACGGAGCAGCTCCTGAAGAAGTGCCCGATCACCGCGTGGGCGCGATCGATCCCGTGAATCTAGGATCGCCTGCGCGTACCGTTCATCATCGATTAGCCCGATCTCCACGAGTCGAGCAACAGCGGCGCGAACGTGCGCCTCTGGATACCCCGCGCTGGTCAGGCGTTCCTCGAGGCTCTTGCGAGAACGCGGCGCGCCACTGAGCGACCGGACCGCAGCGTCGAACACATCAGACGCCTCTGAACTAGCTCGGCGTGCCCTTTGCGCTGCAGGGTCGCGGCGACGAGCCACGACGGAGCCCTACTCCGATTCTGGAGCAGCCGCGACCGGAACCTCAAGGGTGGTGGACATGGATCGCAGCTTTGCGTCAATCTCCGCGGCCACATCCGGGTTCGCCTTGAGGAATTCTTTGGCTTGCTCTCGCCCCTGACCAAGACGTACATCCCCATAGTTGAACCACGCGCCCGTTTTTGAGATCACATCTGCGGCCACACCCACATCAAGCAGGCCACCTGCGAGGCTGATGCCTTCGCCATACATGATGTCAAACTCGGCGATCCGGAATGGTGCTGCCACCTTATTCTTCACCACCTTCACGCGAACACGAGAGCCGACCGCTTCGGTGCCAGACTTAATTGTTTCAATGCGACGGATGTCAAGTCGTACGGACGCATAGAATTTGAGCGCACGTCCGCCTGGAGTTGTCTCTGGGCTGCCATACATAACGCCAATCTTCTCTCGAAGCTGATTAGTGAAGAGCAGCACCGTGTTTGACCGCGCAACGGCGCCCGTGAGCTTGCGCAAAGCCTGGCTCATCAAACGCGCCTGGATACCAACAAAGGAATCACCCATCTCGCCTTCGATTTCCGCCCGCGGGACGAGTGCGGCAACGGAGTCAACCACGACGATATCGACACCACCAGAACGAATGAGCGTCTCTGCAATCTCCAGCGCCTGCTCGCCAGTGTCAGGTTGGCTCACCAGCAACTCATTGACATTGACACCAGTCTGCGCTGCATAAGCAGAATCGAGTGCATGCTCAACGTCAATAAAGGCGGCCACTCCACCGCGGCGCTGAGACTCAGCGATCAGGTGCTGGGCGATGGTCGTCTTGCCCGATGATTCTGGCCCGTAGATCTCGCTGATACGACCTTTCGGAAGGCCACCGACTCCCAAGGCCAGGTCGAGGGAGATCGCCCCAGTCGGAACGGCGTCAATTGCCAAGCGCTCACGAGAGCCGAGTTTCATGATGGCGCCGCGACCGAACTGCTTCTCGATCGTCAGGATCGCCGCATCTACGGCACGACTTCGCTCCGTGGAGGGCTTTGCCTCCTCTTTGGACTCAGCGGCTGCACCCTTCTTGGATTCGACCTTCTCTGCCATGGGTTACTCCTTATCTTCCGACGCTACAGCCCTCTTCTGCTGAGCTCCTCGCAGTCTGCCCGCCGCGGCGTACCGCGGCTGCATCGCACCGCGCTCTGGCACGGCGCCCGGCTCGTCACCGGCTCCAAGTCGGGGGGTCCCCGGCCCCCCAGCCGCCGCCCGAAGGCGCGGCAGTTCAGCGGCGAGTGTACCCGACACGATCGCCTTCCGAACCTGCCCCATGAAGGCGCTCATATGGCGCAGGTTATGGATCGTCACGAGGCGGTACGCGAGGAGCTCCTCCGCTCGGAAGAGATGGGCTAGATAGGCCCGGCTGAACCGTCGGCACGTGCTGCAATCGCAGTGCTCGTCAACAGGCTGCTGCTCCTCCAGGTGGCGGGCATTCCGTAGATTGATCCGACCGCCCGTCACCCACGCCTGGCCATTTCGTGCAACGCGTGCAGGGAGCACTGAGTCAAACAGATCGACCCCCCGCACCACGGCATCGAGGAGGTCGACTGGTGAGCCAAGTCCCATCAGATAGCGCACGCGCTGATCGCCATCTAAGGCGGTGACCGTCGCCTCTATCGCTGTGTTGCGTTGTTCAGGGGTCTCATCACCAGCAAGCCCGCCCAGATTGATCCCCTCAAAGGGCAGCGAACGGATGTACGCCGCCGATTCTTCCCGCAGCGCTGGGTTGATCCCGCCTTGAGCGATGCCGAAGAGTGCCTGGTCCTCTCTGGTGTGCGCACGCAACGAGCGGACGGCCCAGCGGTGGGTGCGCTCCATCGCCCGTCGAACCTCTCGATCCGTGCTCCCTTCGGGCATCACCGGCTGATCGAATGCGACGGCAATGTCGGGCCCGAGTGCCTCTTGCACGGCAATGGATCGCTCAGGGGTAAAGAGATGTGCTGAGCCATCAAGATGGCTGTTGAATTTCGCCCCCTCCTCGCTGATGCGCATCAGCGGACCGAGTGACACCACCTGGAACCCACCAGAGTCGGTAAGGATCGGCCGACTCCATCCCATGAAACTGTGCAGCCCGCCGAGACGCTCAATCCGCTCATGGCCTGGGCGTAGATACAGGTGATAGGTATTAGCCAAGATGATCTGCGCACCGAGTTCTTCAAGGTCATCAGGGTCAAGTGATTTCACGGTCGCATTTGTGCCGACCGGCATAAAGTCGGGGGTCTTCACAACCCCGTGCTTGAGCTGCAGTTCACCTGCCCGCGCGCGAGACTGCCTATCGGCGGCAACGACGGTAAAGGTTGCAGGGTGCCCAGAACGCGATGGAAGCGTCGTCGGGTCGGAGAGAGCCGCGAAGTGCGCCGAACGGTTCAGCGGTGCCCCCAGAGCGTCCTCGAGTCTTTTCCAAGGTGCACACGAGCAGCGTCCGTCACGACGCGACCCTGTGGGGTGCGATCGATAAAGCCGATTCGCAGAAGATACGGCTCGAACACATCTTCTAGTGCATCAGCTGATTCACCGAGAACTGCGGCCATTGCGGCAACCCCTACCGGCCCCCCATTGAACTTTTCGATCATGACGGTCAACAACTTACGGTCGGTTGCGTCCAATCCTGCTTTGTCAATCTGCAGGCCCTCAAGAGCCGTTGCGGCAGCCTCCGCAGTGATACGGCTCGTTCCCGCTACCTGCACCTCATCGCGCACACGGCGTAGGAGCCGATTTGCAACGCGTGGGGTGCCGCGACTACGTGCAGCGATCAGGGCAGCGGCATCAACGTCGATCTCAATCCCTAAAATTCCGGCTGAGCGGCGCACGATCGACGAGAGATCAGCATCGTCATAGTAGTCAAGACGCTGTACTGCACCGAACCGATCGCGAAGTGGCGACGAGAGCATTCCAACCCGGGTGGTCGCGCCGATCAAGGTGAACGGCGCGATGTCGAGGCGGAGCGACTGCGCTGAACCACGATTGCCTATCACGATGTCGATTGATCGATCCTCCATTGCCGGATAGAGCACCTCTTCAACGGCCCGACCTAACCGGTGGATCTCATCAATGAAGAGCACTTGACGCGGGGTGAGATCAGTGAGAATCGCGGCCATCTGTCCGCCGTGCTCGATCGCAGGACCCGAGGTGAAACGAATCTCCACCCCCAACTCCTTAGCCACAATCGCCGCAAGGGTCGTTTTCCCCAATCCTGGCGGCCCATGGAGCAGAAGGTGGTCTGCAGCCTCCCCACGCTCGCGCGCCGCCTGCAGCAGGGTTGTCAGGGAGCGCTTCGCCTCAGACTGACCGATGTATTCACCAAGCGAGGCGGGACGGAGCGTTGCCTCGGTGCTCAGCTCCCCGGCGTCGCCCCGTACGTCGCTGCTCATGCTCGCTCCCGAAGGGCGGCGCGCAAGCGATCAGCCAGCGGCGCGCGCCGTAGATCAGCGTCTGCTGCCACCGCCGACGCCAACTCTTTCGCCTCTCGCGCGGGGAAGCCGAGACTTCGCAGCGCACCCTGTAAATCACGATCATCCTCACCACCAGAGGTTCGCTCTGACCCCCGCTGCGCCTCAGCGCTCATCTTGTCAGCCAGTTCCACAATGATTCGTGCCGCAAGTCGTTTACCGACGCCAGGCGCACGTGCGATCAGGGCTTCGTCACCATCAACGAGTGCGCGACGAAGGAGATCGGGGCCATGGGTCGCCAACAAGGCGATCGCCACCTTAGGTCCAACCCCAGTAACGTCAAGCAGCGTCGCAAAGAGGCGGGCCTGGTCTCGCGTGGGAAAGCCGACAAGAGACTCACTATCCTCGCGCACGATGTGATGGAGAAACAGTTCGACAGTCTCTCCTTCTCCCACCTCCTGCAGTACGGACGGGAGGGTACGAACTCTCAGGCCGATACCGCCGGCACTGATTACGACTGCATCATCTTCCACCCAGAGCACGGAGCCGCGGATGTGGGCGTACATCGTCAGGTTCGATTCGCGCGCAGCGCGGCGCGCACTGCACGATCAAAGCCACGCTCGGTGGCCCGCGGCGCGGCTGCAGAACGATCAAGGCGCGAGGAGCCGACCCGCTGTTCACCTCGCCGCGCACCTGCCCCCCAGAGTGCCAAGGCGAGGGCATCAGCAGCATCATCTGGCGTTGGGGCCACAGGTAGGGCCAACAGCTTCGTGATCGCTTTTGTGACCATTCCCTTGGTGGCCCGTCCGTCTCCGGCAACGACACGTTTCATCTCCGAAGGCGTGGCCTCCACCACCTCAACGCCATGGTCGGCAGCGACGAGCAGCGCGATCCCACGAGATGCGCCGATAGCCACAGCCGATTGCACATTTGCCTGCGTAAAAATACGCTCGATCGCAATCCGATCTGGTCGATGCTGGGAGATCAACGCGGCAATCTCATCGCGGATCTCACCGAGGCGGGTTCCGAGCGAGGCTGATGCTGCGGTTCGCAGTGCTCCGTGAGCTACGTAGAGCGGTCGCAGGCCGCCAACCTCAACAACCCCCCAGCCGAAGGTTGCCGTTCCCGGGTCAAGTCCCAGGACACGCATGGTCATCCAGCGATCTCTGCGAAAACCTCGGGCGGAACCTCGAAGTTCGCCGTTACACGCTGAACGTCATCAAGCTCCTCAAGGGCGTCGATCAGTTTCAGCGTCTTCCGTGCATCATCCGCGGAGATCTCTACCGTTGACTTCGCGACGATGCCGATCTCCGCAGCATTGACTGCGACCCCAGCCGCCTCTAGTGCGGCGCGCACCGCGTGAACCTCGTGCGGTTCGGCGTAGACGAGGACGCCCTCGCCGTCGGCCTCAACATCGGCTGCGCCCGCCTCTATTGCCGCCTCCCCCACCGCATCAAATTTCCCGCTGCACTCAATCACCCCACGTGCCTCAAACTGCCAGGCCACCGCACCACTGCTCGCAAGGGCGCCACCCGCTTTGGTAAAGAGGCTCCGTACCTCTGACGCGGTTCGATTTCGGTTGTCGGTTGCCGCCTCGACGAGCACCGCCACGCCGCCCGGACCGTACCCTTCATAGGTGATCTCCTCATAGGCTTCACTCTGCCCTAGGCCAGCGGCGCGCTCAATCGCGCGCTTGATGTTGTCATTTGGCATGTTGAGGCCGCGACCTTTGTCGATGGCGAGGCGCAGCCGCGGATTGGATGCTGGGTCGGGTCCGCCGATACGGGCAGCAATCGTGATCTCTCGAGAGACCTTGGTGAACTGAGCGGCGCGTTTGGCGTCAGTCGCCCCCTTGGCGCGCTTGATCGTTGACCACTTTGAATGTCCAGACATGCCTGAAGTATAGGCGAGGCGAGCGCACTCCCCCCACCAGAACGAGCGTCAGGCGCGACGGAGGAGCCGGTAGTCGCGGCGACCCTTTCGAATCAGCAGCGACCCATCCGCAAGCGGCGCAAACGAGGCGACCTTCGCCGCAGCGTCGGCAGCCGCGACGCCATTGACACTGACACCCCCCTGCTCAATGAGGCGACGCGCCTCGCTCTTGGAGGAGGCGAATCCACTGGCCACGACAAGATCGACGAGCGTAACTTCGTCTCCCGCAGGTAGCCCACTTGTCGGTAGCTCCCCAGCCAACATGGCGAGGGCTTCGTGGCTCAGCGTGCGCACGTCTGGGGCGCCACCCTCTCCGTCACCAAACAGAGCGTCGGCTACCGCAGCGGCCCGCGCCTCTAGATCGGCGCCGTGCACCATGGTGGTCACCACGCGCGCTAGGTGTCGCTGCGCACGGCGTGCTGAAGGGTTCTCAGCGTGGCGATCGAGGAGTTCCGTAATTTCCTGATGGTCCAGCAGCGTGAACCTGTGCAGCAGCGATGCCACCGCCTCATCGTCCTGATCCATCCAGAACTGCCGAAAGGCAAACGGAGTTGTCTTACGCGGATCGAGCCATACGGCCCCCTGGGCGGTCTTCCCAAATTTCGCTCCGCTCTTTGCGAGCAGCAACGGATAGCAAAGTCCGAAGGCCTGTGGGACACCGTCTGATCGCTCGCCCTCCGTCCGGCGGATGAGCTCCGTTCCGGCGGTGATATTCCCCCACTGATCTGAGCCGCCCATCTGCAGTTCAACGCCATGCAACTTCCGCAACATAAGGAAGTCGTAACTCTGCAGCAGCATGTAACTGAATTCGGTAAATGAGAGTCCGCTGTCAAGGCGTGTCTTTACGCTCTCTTTCGCCAACATGTAGCCGACGGTGAGGTGCTTCCCCGTATCGCGCAGGAAGTTGATCAGCCCGAGATCGCCGAGCCAACTCAAATTATCCAATAGCAGAGCTCCGCTCTTCCCCGAGAAGTCAACGAGGACAGCCAGCTGGGCACCAATCGCAGCGCGGTTGTGATCTAGCGTTGCCCGATCAAGGAGATTGCGCTCGGCTGAACGCCCTGAGGGGTCACCGATCATGCCCGTCCCCCCTCCGACAAGAGCAACCGGACGTCCTCCGTGAATCTGTAACCGGCGAAGGGCAAGGACGCCCATCAGGTGCCCTACATGGAGTGAGTCGGCACTTGGATCAAACCCGATGTAGGCGGCAATGGATGGGTCGGCACTGAGGCGCGCATCAAGCCCGGCCGTGACATCGTGGATCAGGCCTCGATCGCTGAAGTCGCGGAGGAGCTCGGAGCCGTGCGGGTTCGCCATGCTCCCTATGCTACCTTCACCGCAATGAACATGGCCTCGGGAAACGCACCCCAGCGCAACGCTCGCCCCCGCCGACGCCTTCTCGGGGGTCTCTTCGCCCTACTGCCGGTGGCTCTCCTTGGCGCATGCCTGCTCATCGCAGCGATCGCCTATGGCGGAACCATTGCGATCTATACGGCGGTCGTCGCCGACCTCCCAGATCCAAAAGATTTGGACACCATCGTGCTCAATCAAAACACCACCGTCTACGACCGGTCCGGGACCGTTCAACTTGCCGCGTTCGGATCCGACCGCCGCACGGAGGTAGAGTTCGCCGACATCCCCAGCATCATCCTCGATACGACGACAGCCATAGAAGACAAAACCTATTGGGAAAATGCTGGGTTCGATCCCCTCGGATTTGTTGCTGCCGCCATCGACACCGTCCGCGGATCGGGTCGCGGTGGCTCCACGATTACGCAGCAACTCGTGCGCGGCGTCCTACTCCCAGACTCCGCCTTCGCCGGAAGCGTATACGAGCGCAAGGTCAAGGAGATCATCCAGGCCATCCGACTCACGAAGGAGTTCCCAGGTCGTAGCGGCAAAGAGAAGGTGATCGCCAAGTACCTCAACAATAACTACTACGGGTCACGCTCGTACGGAGTTTTGACCGCCGCGCAGCAATACTTTGGGAAAACCCTGGACCAGCTCACCCTCGGTGAGGCTGCGCTTCTCGCCGCGATCCCACAGGCGCCCAGCACGTATGACCTTCGCCAGAACGCGGTCGTCGGCGACGACGGCATCATTCGTGTCCCGCTCGACTCTGCGGTTGCAAAACGGCGCGGGGTGGTATTGGATCTGCTGAAGTCTGCGCGAGACAGCGGAATCCCCCAAGAGACCGTCTCCATCACGGATGCCGATATTGAGGCAGCCCGGGCCGAGGAGATCGTCCTGATCCCATCGCCGTTGAGCAAGATGAACGCCCCGCACTTCGTTAATCGAGTCCGAGATTTCCTCGCTGGAATCCTGTGTACCGACGCGGATACCTGTCAGCAGCAGCTTGACACGGGTGGATACAAGGTAACGACAACCCTCGACTGGGGGATGCAGCAGGCGGCAGAGAAGTGGGTGCTGTCCGTTCGATCAACTCAGATCAAGGAGTACCAAGCGTATCTGAAGAGCATCGGCGTCAAGGTGACGGACTGGCTCAAAACAATCCATGGGCTCGAGATCAATAACGCTGCGGTCGCAACGCTCGATGCACGGACCGGTGACATCCTCGCATACGCTGGCTCAGCCGACTACTACGGTAAGCCCGACGGCACCCTCTTCCAGCCAGAGTACGACGTACTGAGTGGATACCGTCAGCCGGGAAGCTCAATCAAGCCAATCATGTACGCGTATGCCCTAGAAGACCGCGCCGTGACACCCGCCACGATCCTGATGGACGTTCCAGTGGACTTCGGTCAGGGGTGGACGCCAGCTAGCTCGGACGGAAGCGAGCACGGTCCAGTCAGGATGCGCCAAGCCCTACAGGGATCACTCAATGTCCCGGCGATCAAGGCGCTCATTCGAGCGGGACAAGATCGTGTCTGGCGACAGATGCGAGATAACGGGTTCAAGTTCCAAAACAACAATGAGAACGTCGCTGGTGCATCACTCGCAATTGGCACGCTAGAGGTGCGATATGTCGACCTGCTCTCGTCGTACGGAGCGCTTGCCAACGATGGAACGATGGTTGATCGTCGCTACATCCTGCGCATTGAAAACCGTGATGGCGAGGTGATCTGGGAGGCCCCTTCCCCTGTCGAGAGTGCTCGCCAAGCGTTCGCCAAGGAGACCGCCGCGCTGATGACCGATATCATTGCGGGAAACACTGACCCAGCTGTGAATCGACCTTGGTCAAAGCGGAAGATTCTTGCAAGTGGCGGGAAGCGTCGACCGACTGCCTTCAAGACTGGTACTACCGACCAGACCAAAGACCTCGCGGCGTTTGGGTACTTTGCTCCACCGTCCGACCCAAGTGCTCCGCAACTTGTCACTGGCGTCTGGATGGGCAACTCTGACTCCACGCCCGCAACCGTCTACTCCCTCGATTCGGCTGGCGGACTCTGGCAGTCCTACTTCACCGAAATTTCGGCCAAACTTCCGATTGCGAATTTTGATCCGCCAACCGGACTAGAGCAGGTCACGATCGATGCGCACACTGGAGAGCTCCCCGGAGCCTGCACAACGCTAACCACGACCGAATACTTCTTCCCTGGAACTGCCCCGACTACCTCGTGCAGCACCACCAAGCGGCTCGCGATTGACACAGCCACGGGCCTGCTGTGGGCAGATGGCTGTGCTGGGCTTCGGATCGAAGCCGATTACCTTGACCTCAGTTCGCTCGAATCCCAATGGCCGAAGTGGCAGGCGGCGAACCTTGAATGGATCGAACGTGCTCGCTTAGGGACAGGGATCGTCGGTGGCGTGCGCGGAGGACAGACTGCGTACTTCTACGCCCCATTCTGGCAACCGAATGGCGCCACGTGGGGTGGCACGATCGCCCCGACCCTCTCGTGTCTTTCTGCTACGGCAAGCCCGTCGCCCTCACCAGCGGCATCGCCATCCGCGTCGCCCTAGGCGCCCGCTAAAACTGCGCGAAGGTCACACCTTCCGCACCCGGATCAGTTGACGCTCGAACGTCACGCACCTCTGGAAGTTCGCGAAGCCTGCGACGGACCGCGTCTCGAAGTGCTCCCGTGCCGACGCCATGAATGATCTCCAGGTGGTCGCCTCCTGCCAGTAGCACGGCGCTGATTCGCTCCTCAAGGGCGGCTAAGGCCTCCTCAACCCGTGCCCCACGCAGATCTAGCCTCGCGACTGCCAATGTGGTCGATGGACGGAGCGGAGCGCGAATCTCAGCGGTTGCCGATCCGAGCACCCGCTGGATCTCTGCAATGGGAACCGAACTTCTCATGCGCCCGAGCGCAACCGTCGCGCTCGCCCCATCAACCGCGAGAAGGGTTGCGCGCGCACCCGAAGCAAGCACCACATCCGATCCAACGGAGTGAAGAAGAGTCTCGTGCGAGAGGGACTCCGCTGGACCTCCATCGGCTGACTCGTCTGGGACAAGCGTCGATGTGATCAGATCATCAATCTCTCGTGCTGCTGCGGAGACTTCGGGGGTTAATGTCCCTGACTCCAATGAGGCTCGCAAGCGTTCTACTCGGCGCAAGATCGAGATCGATTCAGCCCGTGCTTCGGTCAACGCCGCCGACCGCACCTCCGAAGCCTCACGCTCCGCGACACGGCGAATCTCAACAGCCTGAGCGAGCGCGTCAGCGGCACGGCGCTGCAAGCCGTCGGCGACCACCTCAGCATCACGAGCAGCACGCTCGGCCGCGGCCGCCGCCGTAAGGGCCGCATCCAGCGCTGCGCTCTGGTCACTCCGTCGTCGCTCCGCAGCGTCAAGCAACTCGCGTGGGAGTCCGAGCCGTGCCGCTATGGCAAAAGCTTGCGAACCTCCCGGAACTCCAACCTGAAGTTGATAGGTTGGTGCCAACGATTCAAGATCAAATGCAACAGAACCGTTCACGACCCCGGGTGTGACGTGGGCATACTGCTTCAGCTCGGCATAGTGACTTGTCGCCAAGACGCGGCATCCGCGACTTCGGAACTCATCAATGAGGGCCGTAGCGAGGGCCGCCCCTTCCGCAGGATTTGAGGTGAGATGACCAGAGAACGTGCTCAGACTTTGGGCGATTGACTGATCGTCACCGATGTCGGCCCAAACGTTACCGGTTGGCGGAATCATTGATCCGGAACCGCTGGGGATCGGCAATCCTGCGTGATGCATCGCCGTGAGCAGTCCGACGGCTTTCAACGCAACGGTTTTTCCGCCAGTGTTCGGTCCAGTAATGACCAAGACTCGCTGATCTGGCTCTAAATGCAGGTTCATTGGCACAACAGGAGGCTGCAGCAGCGGATGACACGCGCCGCGCAAGGTTAAGGCGCCATCGTCGGCATCCGTCGCGTAGTGCCAATTCCGATCTCGGGCGACATCAGCTACCGCGCGCGCAAGATCAAAGATCGCTAGTTGGCGAGCGTTCTGCCGAATTCCAGTTCCATTAGTCCCTACAAGTGCTGAGAGCGAACCGAGAATCCGCGCCTCTTCAGTGCCCACTGCCGCCTCGGCTTCCCGGACAGCATTCCCAAGCTCAACAACCTCCATTGGCTCAATCCAAACCGTCTGGCCAGTGGCGCTGGCATCGTGCACGATGCC
>RGCW01000011.1 GCA_009919005.1 Candidatus Aquidulcis sp.
CTACGGCGCCGACCCCGACGGCAACGAGTTCGAGATCATGTGGCAAGTTCCTGCTGCTTCGTGGGGCGAATACGCTGAACACGCCGTGGTACAGCCGTTGAACCTTGAAGCGGAGCTTGCCCGCTGGGGGTGAGCCCAGCGGGCGCGCAGCGCGTTACGGAAGAACCACTGGCGCTGACGATACGACTGCCCCAGTGTCTTTTCGCGTGACAACCACGATGTAGCGGGTACCACGCTGCACTCGAAGTGCGGCGCTCCCCGTGGTCCGGCGCGTGACCTGGAACGACACGTTGACGTTGCTGTTCTTCGCAGACAGCTTTGTAGAGACCAAGGTCAAGGTGCTTGAGAGCGCCGAGGTCGAGGTCTTATACAACTTCAGGGTGCACCCATAACGCTTGCATACTCCATTGGCCGTACTTGTGGAACTGCTCGTGGTGCCACTCGCTACGGAAATGCGATAGGTACTCCCACTCAGTCGCGCCGACGGCGCTTTGAGGGCGCCCGACTTGGCCTTGACTCGCATTTTTGGCGTAGAAAACGTCAGTCCCTCGACATCAACCTTGATGCCAGTGAAATCGTTGTCAAGCGAATTCAACTCAGTGAACGTCGTCGTTCCAGCTGAGCATCCTGTGGAACAGGTGCCTTCTCGCTGAGTCATGAACACTTGCGATGGTGTCGCAGCGCTCGGAAGGGCTGAGGAATCCGTAAATGATGGGACTCCTAACTGCTGCACGAGCGCACTTGCAGGAATGTAGGCATGCATCTTGCCTAGTCGCGTGTCGCCAGCTGCAGTCAAGTGGCTGGAGGCAGCCGAATACTTCAATAACGGAAGCCCAGTGGTTGAGTCATTGGCGACCTCTACAGAGCCCATCACTGCTCCCTCCGTCGCAAAGAGTGCTCCGGTCATGGCCTCTGACATTGAAGTATCAAGGCTGAGCACCATGGTAAACGTGAGCCAATCCGCATTAGCCTGTGTGACGTTGCAAGTACTGACTGGCACAGTTGAGCACAAATGATTGTCGTATGTTTCGTTTGTATCGATGATTGGGAGTTGTGCAAGCTTGGCATGAACCTCCAACTGTGCAGCATCCGTCCCAAGATCTGACGTCTTCCAGAAACTCGGAACGCCGTTCATCCAAGTCCAACGCAGACTTTTCCCAATGGTGTTGAGATTGATGACTAGTCCAATCTCGGTGTTCTCGTCAATGACAAGTGCATCTCCCGCTTCATCTTTGAGGGCGACAGCGTTACCGGGAATTGACCCATCGTTGGGGCGTGAGAAGTTGTATCCAACACCACCACCAGGTTTTCGATATACAAGCGTCACGCCGACACGATTTGGCGTGTTGTAGCAGACGCCATCTGCTGGGGCCTGTGGGGTGGGAGTTCGGTCTTTGTCGCAGAGGTTGTATGGGGCTATTACAACCCCGAGATGACCAGCGAGGTTGGACATAGTCGTCGCGGTTGTGCCCGCTCCCACAATAGTCTTTGAGGTGCTTCCGTTGGTGACCCACAAGTAGTCAACATATGGTCGGCTCGACAGATCTGCTGGACTCTCAAGGTCATACCAATTCCCTTGACTGTTGTTCTGACCAGACTCAGCATTGCTCTTGTCAAGCTCTGACTGCTGCTGCATGCCGTCGCAGTTGTAGTGCCCGCCTGTCGCCCCAGCATCAGCTCCGTTGCAATCACCCCACGGATCGTCCGCGGTGACGTGGTTTGGGTTTTCCAATGCGCGAGTAGTAGTCGCGCCTGGCACGAGCAGGATTGCGCTCAACACGATGATTGCGATGGACAATTTGTGGCGGCGCATGGCGGGCTCCTTTCGTCACTGGAGGCTGCTCACGCAGCCTGGCGGGTCCAGTTACGTGGTGCCACGGTACGCCGAAGAGATGCGTAGCGGAAGGGGTGTTCTATAGGACGAAGCGGCGAACTCCGCTACGCTGCTCTCCATGAGTTTCGATCCACGCGGTCCGCTCCATGCGCAGCCACGCCTCGTCACGTTCACGACCGATTTTGGCCTACGCGACCCCTCCGCTGGGGTCCTCTCGGGTGTCGTTCTGGGCATTGCCCCAGAGGCTCGGACACTTGACCTGACCCACGCGATTCCGCCATACGACGTGGAGGCAGGGGCGGAGGCGCTTGTGGAATCGCTCGTCCACCTGCCGATTGGCGTGCATGTGGCCGTCGTCGACCCTGGTGTGGGCACGCAGCGCCGGCCGATCGCGATTCGCTGCGAACGGGGCGACGTGTTGATCGGACCCGATAACGGCCTGCTCTTGCCTGCGGCTGCGGTACTCGGCGGGGCAGTGGCGGCGGTGATCCTAGATGACGAGCGCTGGTGGGGATCAAGCCGATCACACACCTTCCACGGGCGCGACCTCTTTGCACCCGTTGCCGCACATCTCGCCGCTGGCGCTCCCTTTGGCGACCTCGGCACGCCGATCTCCCCCCGCGATCTAGTCCCCGCAACCAAGCTCCCGATTGAAATTGGCGCAGGGGTCCTTACCACCTCGGTGCGCATCGTGGATGGCTTCGGCACACTTGTGTTGACGGGCGATCGCCAAGCGATTGAAACATCTATTGGCGCACTGACCGCTGGAGACCCGCTCACGGTCAAGGTTGGCGACGTGCAATTCTCGACCGTCTGGGCTAACCGATTCGGTGACGTGCCTGAGCAGGAGCCCCTCTGCTATATCGATTCGGCTGGACGGCTCGCGCTGGCGATCAATCGTGGCAGCGCCGCTGAACGATATGGTGCAGTTCGCCGAACACCGGTCATCATTACCCGCGGGTAATCACCGCTTGAGGGCTCACCCCCCTGCTATCCTTCCGCACGTGGGAACACATCGCCGTCCGCGCGCCGCGCGCGGAATGCCATCCCACCGTCGCTCTGGCGCTGTGCCAGACCGTCGCCAATAGCGGCCGTACAGGAGGTAGGGATATGAGCACGTCACGCTCTCGCATCGCAATCGGCCAGACCAGTCGTATGGCGGTCGTGGTGATGGCGATGTCAATGCTCTTCGCCGCCTGTGGCGGCTCAACCGCGACGCCAACCTCATCGGTGGATGCCTCGTGTGCTAAGGAGAAGCTCGCCGTTAAGACGGCTGGCAAGTTGACGCTTTCAACCGACAACCCCGCATATAGCCCATGGTTCCAAGGTGGCAACGAGGGTGCCACCGTGTGGACCGGTGACTACAACAATGACCCAGCAAAGGGCCAGGGCTACGAGGGCGCGGTGGCCTATGCCGTCGCGGCAAAGCTCGGGTTCAGTGCCGACGAGGTGATCTGGATCCAGACAGCCTTCGATCAGTCGTTTGCCCCAGGCGCAAAGGATTTTGACCTCTTCCTGAACCAGGTGTCGATCAATGCCGCACGTGCCGAAGCGATTGACTTCAGCAGCGGCTACTACGACGTTGCGCAGGGTGTAGTGACCGTTGAAGGTTCGCCGATCGCAGGAGCGACAAGCATTGCCGACCTAAAGGCGGCAAAACTCGGGGCGCAGATTGGCACCACGAGCCTCGATGCGATCAACAACGTGATCAAGCCAGACACCGAAGTCGCCGTGTTCAACACGAACGACGAGGCGGTCGCCGCACTTGAGGGCGGCATCATTGACGGCATCGTGACGGATGTGCCGACCGCCTTCTACATGCGCGATGCGCAGTTGACGGGCGGCATCATTGTCGGCCAGCTCCCATCCGCCACAGGAGATCAGGAGCAGTTCGGCATTGTGATGGAGAAGGGCTCGCCCCTCACCGCCTGTGTCTCATCTGCTGTTGAAGCGCTGAAGGCAGACGGCACGTTGGCAGCGCTGCTCACGGAGTGGATTGCGGACAAGGCGAGTGCGCCGGTCCTGAAGTAAGCGATACGCACGATGACGGCGGCGAGGTCAGCCCGTAAGGGAACCCTCGTCGCCGTCATTAGCACCCTCGCTGTCGCGACCATCGTCGCGATCTCCGTCGGCTCGTCGCCAAGCTGGCCAATCGTTCAAAAGGCATTCTTCGACGGAACCTACTTCTCAACCTCGCTCCCTGAGGTCGTCGGGGCATTCGCCATCAACATCCAACTCTTCGTGCTGGCAGAGATCCTCATCTTGCCGTTAGGACTCCTGATCGCCCTTGCTCGATCAATCACCAACCCTGCCTTTACGCCACTTCGAATCTTCGCCACGATCTACACCGACTTCTTTCGCGGTGTACCGAGCATCCTGGTTATCTACGTATTGGGGTTCGGGGTACCGGCCCTGCGCCTGCCAGGGGTGCCGAAGGAGCCCTTCTTCTGGGCGCTCGTCACCCTCGTCTTGATCTACAGCGCCTATGTGAGCGAGGTCTACCGTGCCGGCATCGAGTCCGTCCATCCCTCGCAAGAGCGCGCTGCCCGTGCCCTTGGTCTCACACGCGTACAGGCGTTGCGTTTTGTTGTGCTCCCCCAGGCACTGCGCCGCGTGGTGCCTCCTCTGCTGAATGACTTCATCGGTCTACAGAAGGACACCGCACTCGTCTCAATCCTTGGTGTTGTTGAGGCCTTCAAGCAGGCACAGATCTTGAAGTCGGCAAACTTCAACTTCACGCCACTCATGACTACCGCACTGATCTTCTTGGTGATCACCATTCCGATGACCAGGCTTTTAGACCGACTTGCTGCCAAGGATCGAGCGGCTCAGCAGGGTGGTGCACGCTGATGGCACGCACCTCAACACGCGATGTAGCCGTGCTCGAGCTTCACAATGTCTCAAAGCGCTATGGGCGCACACTTGTACTCGACAAGATCAACCTCTCCCTTCGCGAACACGAGGTGGTCTGCCTCATCGGTGCCTCGGGCTCAGGCAAGTCGACGCTGCTGCGCTGTGCCGATCTACTTGAGCCGGTCGACGCTGGGAGCATCTCCCTCAATGGCCGAGCGGTGCACGCCGATGACCGTGATGCGGATGCAACTCGTCGCCAACTCGGCATCGTCTTCCAGGGGTTCAGTCTCTTTCCGCATCTCACTGCGCTCGAGAACGTTGCACTAGCGCCACGGGTAGCGCTCGGCCTGAGCGCGGATGCCGCTGCGAGGCGATCCCGCGCACTACTGAAACAGCTCGGCCTCGCGGCCAAGGCAAACGCCTACCCCGACAGCCTCTCGGGCGGTCAGCAACAGCGCGTTGCCATCGCTCGAGCGCTGGCCACTGAGCCGAAGGTGCTCCTCCTGGATGAGATCACGAGCGCGCTAGACCCCGTGCTCGTCGCCGAAGTGCTCGAGGCCCTGCGCACCCTGGCCACGAACGGCATGACGATGCTGATCGCAACGCATGAGATGGCCTTTGCCGCCGACGTCGCCGATCGCATCTGCTACCTCGAGAGCGGTCGCATCGTGGAGGAGGGTACCCCCGAGAGGATCTTTGGTTCGCCGCGAGATGCGCGCACGCGAGGGTTCCTGAAGCGCGTCCGGTCTGTGGGGGCGGGGAACGCCCGTTAAGGGGGCGCGTTATCTCACCGATACACCGTTCGCGATAGGGTGACGGGATGAGTCGAATGAATCGCGTCAAGATTGCGGGACGCTGGATCGACGCACCGAAGTGGGCGCTCGACCTTCCCTTTGAGGTTCGTCCGATGCGTGGGTTCACCGCAGCTGCTTGGGCGCACTGGCGACCGACGCTTGCCCTTCTGGCAAAGGCCTCCGCGCGCGCCAAACAACGACTCCAGTGGGTTCGCATCCACGACCATATTGGTGCACGACGCGAGCCGGCGCACCCGTTCGGGTGGATTGTCACCGAGACGGGTGAGATGTTTCTCTGTTCGTACGACAAGGGGACGGCCCTGCATGAGCTTGCGCATCTGATCAGTGGCGACTCACACGGCGATGACTGGGCACGGACGTGCTTCGAACTTCATCGAACCTGGCTCCGAGGCTCTGCAGTAAAAGCGGCTGACCTTGAGGTGACGCGATATCTCTCGGGTCGGCGCGAGTGGCGACGGCGATTCGGCGAGCGACCGACAAAACAGCCGGCGCCAAAAAGTTCGTGGATTACCGCAGGTCGGAGGTCGGCGGCATCAGTTCGGTGAGTCGGTGAACGTAGGCGGCACCTGCAGCCTCCCAACTAAGGCCGTCGCGGATCGCCGCAAGGCCCGATGCAATACGACTCGCTCGTTCTGCTGGATCTGCTGCGAGCCTACGAATCACCGCAGCAGCCTCTTGGGCGCTCCCCGACGTATAACGAGCTACCGCCGCCTCGGGAACAAGATCGTCCAGGGTTTTGAGCCGCGTTCCTAGCACGACTCTCCCACTCGCCATCCCCTCAAACACCTTGTTTGAGATTGAAAGATCAGTGAACTCGTCTAGCCGCGTCGGCGCGAGCGCGATGTCCGCGCTACGAATCAGTGCTGGCACCTCTTCAAATGGGATTCGTCCGATGAAATCCACCGCTTCCGTGAGGCCATGCTCCACTACGAGTGCGCGAAGCACGGGCTCCTGATCGCCACGTCCGGCAATGATGAGGCGCACCGGGAGACGGGGGTCGCCTGACCGCAAAAGCGCAACGGCACGAATGATCACATCTACCTCGTAGATTGGGGTGAGGGCGCCGGTGTAAACCAGGCGCAACTCCCCATCAGCCATCCAGGTTCGATCACCTGCGGTTGCCGCGGCAAAGCGCTCAGTCTCGGGCACATTCAACACGATCTCAACCTCGTTGGCACGGTGTGGCGAGATCGCAACCAATCGGTCGCGCAGCCGAGGTGCAGTGACAAAGATCCAATCGGCCAATGCAACCGATCGTCGCTCCGCAAATGAGACAAGCCACACCAGGGCCTTCGCTGCGCTGCGCGTCAGCCACGAGCGCGACGATCGGGCAAAGCGCATACGGAAGAGTTCCGGCGAAGCTTCGTGGAGATCTAGGATCAGCCCAATACGTCGACGCCTGCGCAATGGAAGTGCGGCAAATACGAGCCAGTCTGGAACACTATTGACATGTACCACGTCGATCGGATGGTCACGGTTGATGCGAAGTAACTCGCGCGCGGCCAACATGGTGAAGCGACCGTATTCAACGACATATGTGCCGATCCCCGCCCCTTGGTGCCGTTGGACCGGTTGGCGATAGAGGTGCGCACCATCAAGTTCGCCGCGAGCCGGATCGCCGTCACGCCGCAACGAGACGATGCTGACCCGCCAGCCCGCAGCCACCGCCGAGCGGGCGGCTCGGCGAACGCGCGGATCTTCGTCTACATAGGAGTGCACCACGAGCGCCAGGTGCGGCATGGATCCTCCTCGACTTCCCTTCGTTTCTCTGGGCGATCGTAGCAGGGGCTCCCCGCGCATCAGGCACGCAGCGAGCAGTCGAAACCCGTACACTCCCCCCCTATGGAACGCCGAAAAATCTTGCTTGACGCCGACGTAGGGATCGATGACGCGATCGCGATGTTGCACCTTGCCGGGCGCAGTGACGTAGAGCTGATTGCGGTTGGTAGCATCCACGGCAACATCCCCTCGGACCTCGCCGCCGTCAATGCACGGCGACTTCTGGAGCTCTGCGGCCTTGACAATGTGCCCGTTGCCATAGGTGCACGCCGGCCCATGGCGCAGCCACTGGCCACTGCCGAGTGGGTCCATGGTGAGGACGGCCTGGGTAATACGAATCAGCCAGCGCCAAAGCGCGGCCCGGGGACCGAAGACGCCGTGTCGCAAATCTTGCGCCTCACGCGGGAGATGCCGGGCGAGATCGACCTCCTCGCCGTTGGCCCGCTGACTAATCTCGGCCTTGCACTCTGCATCGACCCCGACCTCGCGAGCCGTGTGCGCTCGGTGGTGGTGATGGGCGGCGCGATTGCCCACGAAGGGAATGCCTCCGCAACTGCTGAGGCGAACATTTGGCACGACCCTGAGGCGGCGAATCTTGTCTTCGGTGCCGAGTGGCCGGTCACCATGGTCGGACTGGATGTGACGCAAGTCACCCGCTTGCGAACGAAAGAACTCGCGGAGATTGAGTCAATCGGTACGGTGCGTTCGAAGTTTGCGCTCGGCATATTGAGTCACTACCTCGACGTCTATCAGCGAACCTTCGGCACTCGTGAGTGTCCGCTCCACGACCCGCTCGCTGCAGGCATCGTCGCCGACCCCACCTACATGACCGAGTGGCTCGACCGCGCCGTCGAAGTCAACACGACTGGGCCGACGCGCGGTGCAACGATCATTGACCGCCGTGCCTGGATGGCCCCCGCCGCCGACGCGCGCGAAACTCGGGAGCGGAACGGCGGTAAGGATTCCACCCCACCACTTGTACGGGTCCCGATGAAAGTGGATGGTCCGCGCTTCGTCGCCGACCTGATCAGCTCGCTGAAGTGAGCAGCACCACGCCGATGGTGGCGGCAGAGGTCCCACGCCCGGCGAGAACATTGGTCCTCGGCTGTGGCTCGATTGGGCAGGCGGTCGTACCGCTGCTCATTCGTGACCTTGGGTTCGATCCCCATACGATCCGCGTCGTCGAGATGGCTGATACGCGCCACCGCATCGCCGACTCCATCGCCACGGGCGTCGTGTTTGAGCAGGCCGCGGTGACGCGAGAGAATCTGTCGGCGTTCCTTGCTGAGCGCCTCTCTCACGGTGACATGCTCCTCGACCTCGCCTGGAACATTGACGCCAACACCATCATCGACTGGTGCCGTAGAGCTGGTGTGCGCTATCTCAACACGAGTGTCGAGGTGTGGGAGCCGTACACAAACATCTCGGAGCAGGAGCCAACCTCGCGAACACTCTATGCCCGACACATGGCAATGCGCGCGATGATCCGTGGATGGGGTGACAACCGTGGACCAAGCGCGGTCGTTGAGCATGGTGCAAACCCTGGGTGGGTGAGCCACGAAGTGAAGTTTGCCCTTGAAGAGTTGAGTGATGCGCTGCTGGCGGGCGACCTTATTAGGGGCGAAGCGCGTGAAGCCCTCGCCGCGGCGCGAACGGTTGGTGACCATGCGCGCATGGCCGAAGCGGCTGGCGTAAAGGTCATTCAGATCGCGGAGCGTGACACGCAACATACAGATCGACCAAAAGAGGTTGGTGAGTTTGTCAACACCTGGTCCGGCGAAGGATTCTACGAAGAGGGTGTAGCTCCCGCGGAACTTGGTTGGGGCACCCACGAACGCACACTTCCGTCACGCGGACTTGAACACACAGGCGACGGACCACGAAATCAGATCCTGATCCAGCGGGCGGGCATGGAGACGCTCGTTCGAACGTGGGTTCCGGGCGCTAACCCTGCTCGTGCCGTTGCTGACGGACTGCCAACAATCGGCATGCTCATTCGCCATGGTGAGGCGTTCACGATGAGTGATTGGCTGACCGTACGTGACGAGCAGGGTATGGCGCGGTATCGCCCAACGGTCTATTACGCCTATTGCCCTTCTGATTCAGCGATCGCGTCGGTGCACGAGTTGCGCGGCAACAATTGGCAGCATCCGGAACGATTCCGCCTGCTCAACAATGAGATCATCCGTGGCGAAGATCGACTTGGCGTGCTGCTCCTTGGTCACCCATTGAAGGCGTGGTGGAGCGGCTCGCTGTTGGGGATTGACGAGGCGCGCGCAAACCTCCCAGGTCACTCCGCAACGACGTTGCAGGTTGCAGGGTCGGTGATCGCGGCGGTTGCGTGGCTCCTTCGCCATCCAGCCGAAGGGCTGCGCGTTCCAGACGAGCTGCCCCATGAGGAGCTCCTCGCCGACATCCGCCGCTACATCGGTACTCGCTGGTCAGGGCCAGTCGACTGGACGCCGCTGCAAGGGCGCCTCGAACTCTTCCCTGATCCAGCGAAGCCGCTGCCCACCGACCCATGGCAGTTTGAGGCGTTCCGAGTCGCCGAGTAGACCCTCTCCTGTGCCACCCCGCTGGCACGAACACCTGCCACACTTCGAACATGAAGCAGACTCAGCGCACCACCTGGCTTGCAGCCGCAGTCCTGGCCACCCTGATCGTGAGCTCCATGGCCGCGCCACGAACGTTTGGCTGGGGTGCTGAGCTGGTTGCTGCAGTCGACGACGAGCCGATCGACGGAGATTTGACCGTTGATGAGAGCGCCGATCCCGATGAGAGCGTGTCGTCAGACGAGAGCCTCGATCCCGATATTTCAGCACCCGCTGATGGCGAGCCAGAGCCTGACCCAGGGCAAGATCCAGGTGAAGAGACGGGGCCCGACGCCGAAGGTGGCGAAGCTGGCGATGTCGACGTCTCTCCAAGTGACGAACCAGCCACCCCAACACCACCAGCGCTCTCGCTGGGCGATCTGCTTGCCGCCGCCACATCGAGTACGCCCTTTGATGCAGATCTCGCGCTTCAGATCTTGCAGGGCTATGCGCCAACCGGTGCGCGAGCAATTGAAGTTGCCGATCGACAAACCTTTCGAAACGCTCGCACCTACACGCTGCGTGAGGTAGATAGCTGGTCGCGGCTGCCACAGCTCGGCACGACGAGCGCCACGGTGTGGATGCGCTTTGTCGGCGGCTCGGAGCGAACCCCGTTTGCGGTTGCCGCCGGGCGGGATCGTAACGATCCACGAATCAGCAGTGTGCGCGTGCGCGAAGGGCGAGGGTCGCGCGGCAACCCGCCACCGTACCTTCTGAAGGTCAGTGGAACTGACACGGGTACCGGCATCGTCGCCGTTGAGGTGCGCCTTGGCTACGAGAAGCCACTCCGCTTCGCCGCTGCTGAAGAGATTGAGATTGGCCCGTTCATGAAGAGCACTGGTGGAAAGGTCGTCATGCTGATGCGTGGCGTTAGCGTCGAGGTTCGCCTGATTGATGCCGCTGGAAACGAGAGTTCCTGGCGCCGAGTGCGCCTCCCCTAGTTAGAGAATCGCCCGCCAACGCGTCGCCGCGTATGCCGTGGCGATCAGAGCTAACCCACCGGCAACCATCAGCGCGCCAGGTGCCCCAATCAACGAAACGACCGCGCCAGTTCCAAGGCCCCCTATTGGCGTAGAGCCAGCGAAGACGGTGGTGTAGACGCTCATGACCCTGCCACGTAGTGCCGGTGGCGTCGAGGTTTGAATCGAAGCGTTCGCCGTTGCCGCCATTGCAATCGCACCGAAGCCAGCACCGAAGAGCGCGAGGCCAGTGATCACCGCCGCCCATTCGTAACCACTCCCGCTCACCAGTCCCGCGAAAACTGAGAGGCTCCCTAGTGCCGCTGCACCACCAACGATGACAATCGTGCGAGGTCGACGTAACGCTGCAACTGCTAGTGCACCACTCAATGATCCGAGGCCGATGGCGGCCATCAGCAGTCCGAGCCCGGGCGCGCCAACGTGGAGCACGCTGCGGGCGAGGATCGGGATGATCACATTGAAGTTCATGGCCACCGCGGAGACAACACCGATGACAAACACGCAAAGAGCAATCAGCGGCGTGCGGGCAACGAATTGAACGCCCTCGGCGAGGCTGATGAGCACGTCGGCAACCGTTCGCGGACGAGGGGAACGTGGTGCGGGGCGGAGTTCGTCGGCACGCATAAACAGGAGCGCCAGCAACACTGCAAGGAAACTTGTGCCGTTTACGGCAAAGCAACCGGCTACGCCAATGATGCCAATGAGCGCGCCGCCAATCGCTGGGCCAATCACGCGCGCACCATTGAACATCGCTGAGTTCATCGCCACGGCACGACCCACCTCATCTTCGGGAACCATCTCACTAAAGAACGATTGGCGCACGGGCATGTCAATGGCATTGACGACACCGAGTAGCACCGCCATCAAAATCAGCAGCGGCAACGTCATGAGACTCGCGGCAACTAACGCCGCTTGCAACATGGCGAGCACCATCAGGCTGACCTGCGTTCCGATCAAGGCGCGATGCTTGGGGAGCGCGTCGGCGAGCACTCCGCCAAAGAGTCCGAGGATCAAGACGGGGGTGAACTGTGCGGCGGCCACGATGCCGAGCCATGCAGGCTCATGGGTAAGCTCGGTGATGTACCAGGCTTGCGCGATGGACTGCATCCAGGTGCCTGCCAGCGAGACAAGTTGCCCGAACCAGAAGAGGCGGTAGTTGCGATGGCGAAACGGGCCGCGCCAGGTTGGGGCAGATCGCGAACGGGTTCGTGGTGAAGGCATGCCTAGAGGCTACACCTGCGCCAGAATGGACTCGGCCCTCCCGCAATAGGGACGCTAGCGGCGCTTGTTCTTAGTGGTGCGCTTGGTATTGGCGGTTGGGGTTGGCGTATCGGTGCGCCGAATAGCGGCAACTGCGGCAACGATCGGAAGGGCGAAGATCGCCCCCAAGACGCCACCGACCAGTCCGCCGGCGCTCCCCGCAACAAAGACGGTGGTGCCAGAGAGGCGCAACACGCCGTTCATCAGTCGCGGTGCGAGCTGCGTTGCACAGAGGAGCCAGCCAAGCACGATGATGATGGAGCCGGGGAGGACATAGGGACCGGCGGCGATTAGTGCGAGCAGGAGGGGCGGCAGGACGGCAACTCCTTGGCCGATGGATGGGATCGCCATAACGATACCGCCAAGGACAGCGGCAAGAAGGCCATCGGCGCCCGCAATAGTGGCGCCGACGTACACGATGACACCGTAGATAAGCCCAAGGGCGAAGTGTCGACCGATGAATCGCGCCACAATCTCTTCAAGGATCTTGCGCGAGCGCTGTGCGCTGCGAACACGGCCCCGAGTTGCAAAGCGATCAACCGAATCGAGATGCGCAGGGTTTGCCGAGAGGATGATCCCGACACCGATTGCAAGGATGAGTGGGCCGAGCGCTCCGATTGCCCCCGCAGCAATCGCGGCAATATTGGCCTGGACGGTGCTAGCTCCATCACGGATGGCCAAGATCACAGACGTTGCCAACGGGACGAGATCAACCGTGAGCCCCACCGACGAGAGCAAGGCGGTTAAGCGCTCAACCATTGATGCGACCTGCATCGGCGTTGGTTCTGGGCCAGCGATGATGCTTCCAAGAGATTGCGCGAACGCGATGGCCAGCTCGACCGAGATGACGATCACTGGCACCGCACCTGCAATCCAGACAAGCAGCGCCGCTCGGTTGCGCCGCCACCCCTGCGCGACTAACCAATCAATCGGCGAATCAGCGAGTGTTGCAAGGAGCCAGCCGCCAGCGAGCGCATAGAGGAGCGGACCCTGGGCCGAGATAATGCTGTTGACGACGCCGAGGCCAGTCGTGATCGCAACCAGAGCGACGCTGGCAAGCGTGGCCCAGGCAACGAGACGAATTGGCTGTGGCCACTCGTCGCTCCGCAGAGGGTTCGGCAGATTCATGCGCTGATCTTAGTCCAGCAGCGGAGTCGAAGAGGGGGCTCACCTCTACTACACTCCTCCCATGCTGCCGCTGGTCAAGGTCAAACGAAGTACGGCGCGAGAACGCCTTCCATATCGGCACATCGCCTCAACGATCCTTCTCGCAACCTCGTTCATCCTTGCTGCTGGAGCGCTCGTCACTTGGGGGATTGACCAACAGATTGGACCCTGGACTCCAAGTGGGATTGTGGTCGTCACAGCAGACCCCTCAACGGAGGCGAGCGGCGAGGTCGCGTCACCGCCTCCAAGCCCTGACCCATCTGATGGGTCTGCCCGAACGCGAACCACCCCGCCTCCACTTCCTCCCGCAGATCCAAGTCAGATCGTTGCATCTGGCCCTGGTGATCCGGTGCGCGTGCTGGTGAGCGGTGTTTGGATCAATCTTCCTGTAGTTCGACCACCCCTCGACACCGATGGGTCACCTCGATTCCCGTGGTGTCGTGTTGCCGAATGGATGCCCACGAAAGGGAAGGCCGACGGCAAGACTGGCGTGCTCTTCATTTACGCACACGGGCGATATTGGGAGTTTGGAGGCCTGCTCGAAAAATCACCGAAACAGATGCTCGGCCAAATCATTGAGGTTGATGTGCTACCGAAGGCTGCTGGGGATGGGCTCAAGCGCTTGCGCTACCGGGTTGTTGAGGTGCGCCAACACATCTCAAGTTGGGCAGACATCAGTGATGTGCCGAACGGTCGAGTGATCTTGCAAACCTCTGAGACAGATCGCCACGATGGAACGAAGATGGTCGTAATCGGAACGTACCTTGACACAACCAGTTCCACGCGCCCGATCCCTGTGGCAAAGCCCCAAATCTGCGACTAGAACGCATGCAGTCGCAGTCAGCTGGTGCAGAGTTCCGCCCAGACATTGAAGGGCTGCGCGGCATCGCCATCCTCTTCGTGCTCCTCTTTCATGCTGGGCTGGCGTGGACTCCTGGTGGATTCATTGGTGTTGATGTCTTTTTCGTCATCAGTGGATTCCTGATTACGGGCAAACTCTGGCGCGAGTCACAGCTTCCTGGAGGTCTGAAGGTCACCAAGTTCTACGCCTGGAGAATCCGCCGCCTTCTCCCTGCCGCCCTGACGGCGGTCACGGTTATCACGATTGCGGCGCTGCTGATCTCTGCTCCGATCAATCGGGGTGAACTCGCTGCAGATGGGGCTGCCTCTGCACTTTCGGTCGCAAACATGCGCTTCATCGGATCGGTTGATTACTTTGCACCGACAACACTCCCTTCGCCATTCCTTCACTTCTGGTCGCTGAGTGTTGAGGAGCAGTTCTACCTGGCGTGGCCAGGGCTTATCGTGCTGCTCTGTTGGCGTGGTGGAAGCGTTCGACGACTGACCGCTGCGCTGCTCATCGCGGTGCTCGCCTCGCTTGCACTGAGCATCTGGCTCACCGAAGCCTCTCCTGCTCGCGCCTTCTACCTCCTCCCCACGCGCGTCTGGCAGCTCGGTGCGGGCGGAGTGTTGGCCCTCATCGGTGTGGTGGGGCTTTCGCGCCGCGCAGGGAGCCTGGCGTGGGGTGGGCTTGCCGCAATCGGCACGTCTGCTGCGCTCTTTACAGCCGAGACTCCCTACCCCGGGCTCGCAGCGCTCCTCCCCACGTTCGGTACTGTGGCGCTCCTCTACGGCGGTGGGGCGATAGGTGGTCCACTTCGACTTCTCGCCAGCGCACCACTGCGATTTCTCGGAAAGATCAGTTACTCGCTCTACCTCTGGCACTGGCCCCTTCTTGTCCTCTCCGCCGCGCTCGTCGAACGCCCCCTCACAGCCCTGGAGACCGCGATTGCCGTCCTGTCAGCCATCGGCCTCTCATGGCTGAGCTGGCGATTTGTTGAGCAACCCTTCCGCTATGGGGAGTGGTCGCGCCGCGCCACCTCGTGCGGTGTGATCCGCTCCGGCGTCGCCGGAGCCCTTTCGGTTGTGCTGCTGACCCAGGGGCTCGCTGCTGGCCTGGCCGCATCACCAACGATCGTGGTGCCGAGTCCTGATCCATCCACCACAGCAAGCGCCGGCCCAACGCCGATTGCGTTGCCTGCATCGCTCACGCCAACACTTGAGGGGGCACGCGATGATGAGGAGCGACTTCGCGGCGATGGGTGTCTTGCCTTTGAGCGTGTTACGACGCCGCCAACATGCGAGTACGGCGTCAGCGACTCTTCGGTCACGATCGCGCTTGTTGGTGATTCTCATGCCTCACACTGGTTCCCCGCCATTGAGGCGGCAGCGCTCGAGCGCGGTTGGCGCCTCCTCACCTTTGTAAAGGTGTCGTGCTCGTTCACCACGCTCGCCCAACGCAACCTCGCGCTCAAACGTGAATATCGTGAGTGTGCTGCATTTAATGAGGCAACTGTTGCTCAGATCAATAGTCTCAATCCGGAGTTGACGATCATCGTGAATCGACGAACCTTCCGTCCGATCAGTGGTGGAGATACGCCTGAGCTATCCGGTGCCGCATACGGTGACATGGTCGCTCGGCTCTCTGGGGCCACCGCGATCCTCGTCGACACACCTGACCCTGGTCGCGAGATCCCATCATGTCTCTCGAAGCATATGAGCGACATACGTGCGTGCAGCTTCACGCGCGAAGATTCCGATAACCGTGACATCGGTGTTGCTGAACGCGTGGCGGCAGACCGCGCTGGTGCGACGCTCATTGATCTGACTGGCGAAATCTGCCGCAGTTGGCCCTGCTCACCAATCCAAGGGGACATCCTCATCTATCGGGACGCCGACCATTTAACCAAAACCTTTTCGCGCTCTCTGTCGATGCAACTCGGTGCGGCAATCGCCGCGCTGCTACCCCGCTAGCGCTGCGCGCGCTCGGCGGCGTAGAGCATGATCGCGGCCGCTACCGCGAGATTCAGGCTCTCGGCCGCACCCAACATCGGAATTCGTGCTGCACTGGAGCAGGCTTCCCGTAGAGGTGCGGTCAGTCCGTCGGCCTCAGTGCCAACAACGATCATGGCGGGGGTGGTGTACCTGATCTCTGCGTAGTCGGAGGCTCCATCAAGAGCGGTGGCGACAGTGGCCCCCGGCCACCGCCTGATTAGCCCGATCGCTTCGTCATGGGTCACGCGAAAGATCGGAACCGTAAAGATTGAGCCCATGGTCGCGCGTACGGTTTCAATCGCATAGGGATCACATGAGTTGCCGACGAGGATGACGCCTCCCGCGGCGCAAGCGTCAGCACTTCGGATTGCAGAACCTAGATTCCCTGGGTCTCGTGGGGCTTCAAGCATCAACCAGCGTGCCGCGCGATTCGGATCAATCGCTGAGACCAGCTGCGATTCTGGCGTAGGGTCGGCATAGACGGCAACCTGTTCCTGAGGGTTGTCGCGGCCCGTGATCTTGGCGAGCACTTCGGTCGTTACCGATAGTGACTCACGCGCGTGGCTTGCTCCGCCGTCAATCGGCGCGCGGAGTGGCCCAGCGGTCAGTAGCATCTCTGGGATCCATCCCGCTGCGGTGGCGGTGGCAATCGTACGTTCGCCTTCAGCCAGAAAGAGGCGTTGCTCATCTCGCCCCTTGGGCGTGCGCAAAGCACGCAACGCCTTCACAACCGGATTGGCAAGGCTTTCAATGCGAGGTGACGGCATGCCAAGAGGATACCGCTAGGGGGCGGCAACAGTTTCGCCAATCACCCGCAAGAGCGAGTCGTCACCGCGCGCGTCCTGTGAAAGCTCCCACACCATGATGCCCCCCGCAGTCTGTAGCGCAAGTTCGGTCTTCTGACGAATCGTTGCCGGGCCGTTGTAGTTCTGCTCCACACCGCCAAATAGGACTCGATCGCCACGGGCAGCTGCTGGGTCGTTAGCCAGAAGGGTGCGGTAGGTCGCGTTGCCTGGGCGACCATAGAAGGGCACGCCGAGTACGAGCTTCTCAGGATCAATGCCGCGCGAACGCCAACTGGCGATGGATCTCTCCGCCATCGCAAACGATGAGTGGTCGTCGCGCGGACCGTCGTACGCCATGAGATTGATGAAATCAAGGTGGCCAACCGCATCTGTCGTGATGCCGCTTGCATCATCTGCATCAGCCAAAACGGCGGCGGTGACAAGCGAACCTGCCGGGAGGGCGGTGCGGATCGCAATCACCAGGGCGGCAAAGTGAGCAGCGGAGGCTCCAGCATTTGGATACTCCCAATCAATATCAACGCCATCAAGCTTGTAGGTGGCACAAAACTCTGCAACCCGCCGCGCAAGCTTTGCTCGGATTGCCGCATCAGCAGCAAGTGCCTCAAACTCTTTGTCCCATCCCCAGCCGCCTACTGCGATCAATACCTTGACGTTATGACGCTTTGCCTGCTCTACAACCCGACGCAGATGACTCGGCGCCCCAAAGGGGCGTGTGGTGCCGTTTGCTCGCGGAATCAAGAATGCATAGTTGATGTGCGTCAACAGTGAGAAATCAATCGTCGCAACGCTGGCGGCAGGCGTCACATACCCAACGACCTTGAATGGGCCGGTTCGGATGACGGGTGACGAGCTCGGTGCGATGCTCTGCGCAGATGGTGCCGAGCAACCAACAAGCAGCGCACCGAGAGCGAGCGCCAGCCACACGCCACGCACCTGATCTGTCATCAGCAACTTGCCATCAGCGGCGCGTCTTGATGGTTCCAAGGTCGATGCGTGCCGATGGTCCAGCGGGTGCAGACCATGCGACGATGGTGACCTTGTAGCTCGCACCTTTCACGAGTCCGGTGATGGTGCAACTGAGCGGCGTATCGGGTGCCGATCCCGCTGCGGATCCTGCAACGGCGCAGGTACGTGTCGTTCGACCCTTTGCGGTTGCGGTGGCGATCCAACCCGTTGCCGCTGTTGAGTCGAATGGGATCCGCCAATCGACGCGAATTGCACCACGCCCTGCTGTGGCGATTGCGCCGACCGGTGCGCTCGGAGCCTGCGTGGCCCACGCGCCAATGCATCGACCCCCCCTTCCTCCTGCCTCCGCGCTACGAACTCGAGTTGCCCCATACAGGGTGCCGAATGCGCTTGCTGCCAAGGCATCTGGCTCAATGGCTAGACCAGAGCCAAGCGTGGTGTAGCGCTGGGTAACAGGATTCCAGAGTGCAAGGTTGGGTGAGCGCAGCGCTCCGGCGGTAGAGAAGTAGCCTCCAACCGCAACAGTGCCGTCGCTGAGCGACGAGAGTGCGGTGATCCATGCGGTGCGGCGCGGATAGCTCACCCCACCACCCAACGGGACCCAACCGCCAAGTGCTGCCGCTTCGCGTCGTTGAAGGGCATCCCCATACCAACCGACGCCCCGACCAATGATCGGACCGCCAAGGGCGTCAATCACTATCGCTGTCGGTAGATCAGAGAAGAGGCGTGCATCTGCAACCACGCTCCACCCCTTGGTCGCTGGGCTCCAGGTAGCAATCAGCCCATCTGCAAAACGTCCCGCGGCGTACACCGTGCCATCCGGTGCGACTGCAGCCGTGACGACCTCTGATGTCAGCCCAGAACCGAGAGCGAGCCAGCGCCTCTTCGTAGGGTTCCAGAGGGCAATATTCGCCGACGAGACGCCGCCAGCGCGCGTAAATCGACCGGCCACAACGAGGTGACCGCTCTCAGGATTCAACGCGAGTGATCGCACGGCGATCCCCTTACCTGAGAGTCCGGTGCCGACCTTAGACCAGACTCCCGTCTTGAGGTTGAACTGTGCGAGCCCAGCAACTGCAATGCGTCGACTGCCGCGTGTGACACTACTGAAGTTGCCAGACACATAGACGATGCCTCGCGCAGAATCCACAGCCATCCCGTACACCGATGCGACGCGTCCAGTTGATGTCTTCACCGCGGCGAACGGCTGCCAGTTGCCTGTGCGCGGATCACGTACGGCGAGCCCGGCCACAGCGGCCCCAGCCGCCTTGGTGAGCCCAACCCCGCCGACGAGAAGTCGGCCATCAGGAAGTTCGGCCATGGCCGTAATACCTCCCGACCAACCGAGCGTGGTGCCGAGTGGGATCCAGCGCTCGGCAAGTGCCTCGGATCCACTGCTGGGCGCGGGGTCGCCGCACACATCGCTGGGGAGTACTACTGGTGGGTCTGGCGGTTCGGGGTCACCGCTCTCAGCCGCGGTCAAGCGCGGTAGCCCGCTCGCGTCAATGGCCGGTTGATCGATTGCGTTAAAGAGCTCCTGGACCAGGTCATCGGCGAAGTAGCCCGTTGACGGCGAGCCATTGGCGACCGCGGCGATGGTGATTCCAAGTGCTGGGATGCGATGCAGTGACGACGTCACCCCCGAGAAGCCACCGTTGTGTCCGTAGCTCCTCAGCCCACCGATCCACGTTCGGTCTACCTGAGTGCCGTAGTTGTAGAGCCACGAGGACCAAGTCTGCAGCCCGATCCCGTTCATCGCGAGCGTTGCCTCGCCCTCCGTCAATCGATTCCCCCAGAAGAGTTCGCCGAAGCGCGCCAGATCGCGAGGTGTTGAGAACATGTCACCCGCGCCGCGCAGAACCGTCGCCACCGCCTTACTCGGACCCCACCCCGCGAAACCGTATGGTCGGCCACCGATATGCGGTCGAGCGGCACCGACCTTCGGGCCCCAACCCGTCTCAGTCATTCCCATTGGCTCGAGCAGGAGTGTGGAGACGAGCGTCTTCCAATCAACGCCCGTTGCGCGCTCGGCGGCGAGGGTGACCAGGGTGAATCCAGAGTTTGAATACGAGAAGCTCCCCACGGTGGTTGACGGCAAGAGCCCTTGGACGGCCGTCAGCGGCGTTACCTTGGCGTTCTGATTCCTACTCAACCAACCCATGCGCGAGTCTTTGTCGGTCAGCCAGTCGCTCATGCCAGATCGATGGAGAAGCAGTTGCGCAATCGTCACCTCAGGGCGCACCTGCGCCTCAGGGACAAGTTCGGCAGCATGGGCGCTGAGCGACATCAGCCCGCAACGATCAAGAAGGAGTGCGACGGCGGCGGTGATTGATTTGCTCGTGCTCGCAATCGCAAACGGCATTGAAGGTGTGACTCGGCGCTTGCTCGTTGTGTCGCTAACCCCAACTGTTGCAGTGAAACTACGTCCATCATCCCAGCGAATCGCCACAGAAACTCCGGGATGACGCGAGCGGCGCGCCTTTTGCCACGCTGCAACCGTGGTCGTTAGCTCCTTCGCCAGAATTGGATCAATCGCGCGATCCACAGGAAAGGGCACGGGACGCGCAGCACAGAGGCGCCAATCGCTTGGCGTCGTTGCCCGCACCGCTGGTGCACCGACGCCTGAGATGCCGATCGTGACGGAAAGCAGCGCGACGCAAAGGCGAGCAGCACATCGCGACGCGGCGGTGTTCGGCATATCGCAATACTACCGCCGTGCCTCGTAATTGGGCGATAGAATCACGAGAGTGAGCCGTGCGGCTTACCGATAAGGGAGAGAGAAATGCCTGAAGTTAATGTGCTCGGAATCATGGCGGCAACAGCCGTCAGTTTTGTGAGTGGGTTCCTCTGGTTTGGTCCCGCAACCTTCTTTCCAACCTGGTGGAGATTGATGGGGAAGGGCCCAACCGACGTTCCAGGTGGTGGAATCAATATGGGAGTTGCCTTTGGCTCCGTGCTCGTGGGGCAGATCCTTCAGGTGACGGTGCTTGCGTTCATCCTGAGCGCACTTAACCTCAGCTATCCACTTGACGGTGGCCTCGTCGGCCTTCTGATCGGCGTTGGAATTGTCGGCGGTAGCAGCATGAGTCACCGCATCTTTGCCGGTCATGGTTTTGGCGTGCTCCTGATTGAATCGGGGAACGACATCATCAACCTCGGTATTGCAGGGGTGCTCTTGGTCGCACTCCGCTAATGGCACGCGGTCCCTCTCGCGTTGAGGGCCTGCCGCGCGTCAAAGGCTATGAGGCTGTACGCGCGGCAGGAAGGGACTTTGAGCGGTACTCCTCTCTTCATCAGGGTGATGAAGATGTGCGCACCTATCGTCAGCTTCCCCTTGAGTCAGACCCACCACTGCATACAGCGCTACGGGCCTTTCTCGTGCCATTCTTCTCAAAGGGATCGCTCGCCCCGTTTCAGTCGCACATTGAAGCTGATGCTCGCGAGCTTGTAGCGCCGCTGCGAAGCGGCAACCTCGAGGTTGTACGCGGCGTTGGGCTCTCCATCGTTGTGCGCACCATCGCGCGACTTCTTGATCGGCGCGGCGATATTGACGAGTGGATATCGTGGGGCCCGTCGGTCTGGGGCGATCATGATGGCCGACGTGATGGGGGCCCCCTGCTGGACTTCTTAGAGCGTGCTGTTGACGAGGGGGCGGCTGGGAGCGGTGGTCGGCTCTTTAACCTGCTCGCTACGACCCCGGTTGGTGGGGCAGCCCTCTCGCGAGATCAGCAAATTGGCGTTGGGAGCCTCCTACTCGCGGGGGGTCGGGACACCGTCATCAACCTGATCGCTGGGATCGCCTGGATGGTCGCCACACACCCCCACCACGGGGCAGCACTTCGGAACGACTATGCGCTACGCACTCCTTTCGTTGAGGAGACGTTGAGACTTGTGACGCCGCTCGGCCTGATGGAACGGATCGACCGCGGTCCAGAGGGTGGTGATCCGCAACGCTCGCCTCACGTCGGACTCGATTTCGCCTCCGCCAACCATGACGCGTCAGCGTTCCCGTGTCCCGCCGAGCTGCGCGTTGATCGCCCCGCCTCGTCACCCCACGTCGCCTTCGGCATCGGGCCACACGCCTGTGTCGGCGCCCCGCTTGCACGGATTGAGGCGCACGCCGTATTACAAGAGCTCCTCACAGTCGCACCAGACGGGTGGAGGGTGACGCACTGCGATGCACAGTTTCGAGAGGTTGACGGCGTCCGTTTGCCGTCGAGTTTTCAGCGGCTGGTCATCGCCACGTAGGGCGATCGGCTACCCCTGGAGACCGAACTGCATCGCTGCAAGTTCTGCGTAAAGGCCGCCGCCCCCGCGCAACTCTTCATGGCGGCCGCGCTCAACGATCACGCCGCGATCAAGGACGATGATCTGATCTGCAGACGAGACCGTGCTCAGTCGATGCGCCACAGCGATCGTCGTACGGCCGGCCATTGCACGCTCTAGGGCCAGTTGTACGTGTCGCTCTGATACCGAGTCGAGCGCAGACGTAGCCTCATCAAGCAACAGGATCGGTGGGTCTTTCAATAACACTCGGGCGATTGCTAATCGCTGGCGCTCGCCGCCCGAAAGTTTGTAGCCTCGCTCCCCCACAACCGTATCAATCCCGTGCGGTAGCTCACGAATACGAGCGGTAAGCGATGCTCCTTCAAGCGCAGCGTGTATCTGATCCTCTGAGGCATCCGGTCGTGCATAGAGTAGGTTCTCACGAATTGTGGCATGAAGGAGATGCGTCTCTTGGGTGACCACGCCAATCATCTCGCCGAGAGATTGAAGCGTTATCTTTCGCACATCAATGCCGTCAAGTTCTACAGATCCAGCCTGCACATCCCAGAACCTGGGAATCAGGCTCAAGATGGTGCTCTTCCCTGAGCCGGACGGGCCAACGAGTGCCGTTAGGCTGCCTGGTTCCGCTGTGAATGAGACTCCTGACAGTGCAAAAGAGTCGCGACGCTGTCGGCCACTGCCGACAGGCGGTTGCGGATATCTGAAGCTGACTCCATGTAGCGTGACCTCTCCTCGAACGGCAGATCTACGTAACGCAATCGCGCCTGGTGCGTCAACGATCTCTGGCACTAGGTCGAGATAGGTGAAGATGCGCTCAAAGAGAGCCAGGCTCCCACCTATTTCAACCTGCAATCCTAGGAGTGATCCAAGCGGGAAGAAGAGTCGACTCTGCAACGTTGTGAACGCGACGATGTCACCGATCGTTGGCGCGTCTGGCGCTCCGATCACTGCGAGTGATCCTGCAGCAAAGTAGACGAGTGCTGGGATGCCGCTGAATACGATCTGAACGACGACGCCAACCCAGCGGCCCGTCAGCGCCTGGCGCAACTGCAGTGTGGCAAGCGCTGAGGAACGCTCCGTGAAACGCTCCGCACCCGCTTCTGATCGGCCAAAAGATTTAGCGAGGAGCGCCCCACCAACGGAGAGATGCTCTTCAGCAATTGAGGTCAAGTCTGCGAGCGCTGTTTGAACCTCACCGCTCGCCTTTCTTCGCGCAGCTGATGCCTTTGACGTCAAGTAGAGGAAGAGCGGTGCCACCGCAATGCTGACGGCCGTTAGGCGCCAGTCAATGAGTGCCATCGCGATCAGGGTGGAGGCAACCACAGCAATGCTCGAGGCAAGATTTGCTGCTGCATCACTAACGACCGACTGCACCCCAGAGACATCATTTGTGAGGCGACTCTGGATCTCGCCGGTGCGGGTCTCTGAGAAGAAGCGAATCGGCATGGATTGCACGTGAGTGAAGAGTGCATTCCGTACATCGCGCATCACGAATTGGCCGACAGATGCGGTTAGCCACGCTTGGGCGAGACCAATCCCACCATTGATGATCGGCACCACCATCATCAGGCCCGCATAGAGCGCGAGCAGGCTGATGTCGCGCGACGGGATCGCCTCGTCGATTAAGAGTTTGAGTAGGTACGGGTTTGCGAGTCCGAGCAGGCTCGAGGTGAGGATGGCGGCGCCAATGGCGGCGAGGTGCCTCCGATATGGTCGAAAGAACCGAGCCGCTCGCCGCAGCAAGGGGAGCGCCGCACCGGTGGGTTTGGTCGGACCGAGCGCTTCGCCGCCAGCCAACGGACCCGCGCGACCCGAACCCATTCCGCCACTCATGCGGTCACGACTCGATGCTTCGGAGGAGGGGAGGCCACACATTGCCACCGATCGTCGAGCCGCGACCAACGGTGATGCGACCCAAGACGGTCGCCCCCGAGTAGATCACGACATCGTCTTCAATGATTGGGTGGCGCGGTTGTCCCTTTACGAGGTTCCCATCATCACCCTTCGGGAAGCTCTTAGAGCCCAGTGTCACACCCTGATACAGGCGCACACCACTGCCGATGATCGCCGTCTCGCCAATCACCACACCGGTGCCATGGTCGATGAAGAAACGCTCGCCAATCGTTGCGCCGGGGTGAATGTCGATCCCAGTAGCCGAGTGTGCCGCCTCTGACGCAATGCGCGGCAAGAGCGGCACGTTCAACGTATAGAGAAGGTGGGCCATGCGGTGATCAATCATGGCGCGCACGCCAGGGTAGCCGTGCAGGATCTCTGAGCGACTGCGCGCCGCTGGGTCGCCAGCAAACGCCGCTGCGATGTCACTCTCGACCAAACTCCTGATCACGGGCAGCTGCGCGGCAAACGACTGAACAACGTGATCAACCTGATCAGGGGCAAGCCCCTCGCCTGGTCGCTCAGCCGCGAATAGCACGGTGCATCGTCGAATCTGTTCTCGAAGCCCTGCGAGGGCCGACGCAAGGTGCGCCGCCACTGCGGCATCTCCCTCGGCGGCAACGCCGAGCTCTCGTGGAAAGAGTGCCGCACGCAACTCGGCCAACACGCGCGTGATCTCACCACGCGTCGGACGGTCGCCCGCCGCCACCGCACCACCCGCGAGGGCAGCGTCGGCGGCGGTCAGCGCACGACTGATCTCGTTCGCTTCAGAACTCACAGGGTAATGCCATTCGCATCAAAGAGTCCCTCGTAGAGCGCGGTGCTCAAGTAGCGCTCGCCCGAGTCCGGCAGCACCACCACGATGGTCTTCCCCGCGTTCTCGGGCAGGTGCGCCAGCTTCAGCGCAACATGCGCCGCGGCACCGCACGAGATCCCAACAAGGATTCCCTCTTCACGAGCAATGCGACGCGCCATGGCGATCGCCTCTTCGTTCGTGACGGACTCAACCTGATCAATCAACGACAGGTCGAGGATGTCTGGAACGAATCCTGGCCCGATTCCCTGAATCTTGTGTGGCGCTGGCTGATTCGGGAGCCCTGCCATCCGCTGCGCAATCACGGGACTGGTGGCGGGCTCGACGGCAACGATCTGCACTGCCTTGCCGCGACCCTTCTTGAAGTGCCGAGCAACGCCGGTGATCGTGCCGCCGGTGCCACTCCCTGCAACGAAGATATCTACCTTGCCCGCCGTGTCTTCCCAAATCTCTGGTCCGGTCGTTGCCTCATGGATTGCTGGGCCAGCTGGATTCTTGAACTGCTGCAGCAGGACGTAGCGCGCAGGATCCGACGCGGCAATCTCTTCCGCCTTAGCGATTGCGCCTGGCATCCCCTTCGCCCCTTCGGTGAGGACCAGCGTTGCACCGTACGCAAGGATCAACTTGCGTCGCTCGATACTGACGGTATCGGGCATGGTGAGGGTGACCTTGTAGCCACGCGCTGCGCCAACCATGGCAAGTGCGATACCGGTGTTGCCGCTCGTCGGCTCCACGATCTCCATGCCAGGCTTCAACACGCCGCGCTTCTCTGCATCGAGCACCATGGCGGTGCCGAGTCGGCACTTTACGGAGTAGGCAGGGTTGCGACCCTCGATTTTGGCGAGCACCGTTGCGGCGGCACCATCGGTGACGCGATTCAAGCGCACCAGCGGGGTGCGTCCGATGGTGAGAGCGTTGTCGGTAAAGATCTCTGGGTTCTGAACCGTCATGGTGGGTACCTCGGGCTATCTGGTGGGGTGGTGGACTACAACCGCCGCCCCCTCTGCCGTGTGGTCCCTGGGTGCGATCGCCTCAGCGCGCGCAGGACGGCCAGATGGAGAGCGACGGGCATCGACAGATGCTCGGCTCGCCAGCGGCCTGGGCAATAAGATCAGCAGCGCTCATGCGGCAATGGTAGGTGCAGGTGCGCGACCGCAGTTAATGCAACTGGTTGCAGCGCACGCAGAGCGGCTGAGGTTCGAGATCAGCGACCCTCATAGGCACGGCGCAGGTCCGCGATGATCAACTTCCCCATCCCCATCATCACCTGCTGGGCTCGCGCCGCACCCTCGCGATATGGGCCACCGATGAGACCTCCGAGCTCTTTCGGGTTGACCTGCCACGAGATCCCAAACCGATCGACCAGCCACCCACACTGACCTGGAGTCCCTCCCTCCTCGCCGAGCGCCTTCCAATAGTGATCAACCTCCTCCTGGTCGGCACACTCGATCTGAAAGGAGATGGCTGGCGTCGGTTTGAAGTACGGACCGCCGTTCAGCGCCAGGAAGGGGGCGCCGTCAAGCGTGAAGCGAACCGCCAGCACGTTCCCCGCGGTTCCGGCGTGGTAATCACCGGGTGAGCGAGCGATCTCATGAATCGCGCTATTGGGGAAGATGCTGACATACAGCGTGGCCGCCTCTTCAGCTGTTCCGTCAAACCATAGGCATGGATTCGTGCGTGACACTCGTACCCCTCCACTACGCGTTGCGCGAGTCGGCTCGTCGTTGCCGAGAGTATACGAGTCGCCGAATCCCCTACGATCCATACATGAAGGCACGTGCGCGAATCCAGGAGTTCTTAAAGAGCGAGACGGTCGGCGGTGGCATCCTGATCATGGCTGCGGCGATCGGGCTGCTGCTCGCGAATAGTCCCGCCAGCGAAAGTTTCCACCACGTCGCGCAGACGGTGGTTGGACCCGCAGATCTGCACCTCGCACTCTCGCTCGAGGAGTGGACGGCCG
>RGCW01000012.1 GCA_009919005.1 Candidatus Aquidulcis sp.
GCGAGCTAGCTTTTGTCCGATCACGTCGCCACTCTCCCCGGCCACCCGACGCCGCTCAGAGTGACCGAGGATGACGGCATCCGCGATTCCGACGAGGTGGTCAGCGGGAAGTTCCCCCGTAAACGGACCGCTGCCCATCGACGATGCATCTTGTGCCGCGACGGTTACCTCCGCAGAGGGAAACTCGCGCCTAAGAAGCGAGGCAACTGGGACAAGACCGAGGGCGCTAGGCGCGAAGAGCAGGCGAACCGCCGCACCGCCGCCAGCGGCCCGATTCGCATTGCCCAAGCCAGCGGCGATCTCTTTTGCGAGGGCAACCTCCTTACTGGGCGGAAGATTAGCCTTCCAGTTCGCAATAACGGTGATCTGTCGCGAGTTCATAATCGAATCATCGCAGAGGTTGCTGCGACAAGCTCTGCGCCACCCCCGCGACGAGCACGCGCCGCTCGATCTCCGCCAGGCATCGTTGCGCCGTGGAGCGCGCAAGACCCAACGTGCTGGCAAGCTCAGCAAGGGTGGCCTCCGGGGAGGCCGCACGAGCCTCGGCCACACGCACGTGCAGTTCGCCTTGGTCCAGTAGCCCCCCATCGAGGGCACGCCGACATGCGACCGCCTGCCGCATTCCAGCACGGACTGCTCGACCGAGGTTCGCAGTCTCGGCGTTGACACTTCGATTCAAACTCCCACGAACCTCTCGGCCGATCCCACGGGCCTCCATCTCCGCGACTGCCGCACCGGCTCCAAGGCGCCGCATTAGATCAATCAGGGCATCCCGACCCTTCCAAACCAGGAGACCTTTTCCACGCCGCACGCGCGGTCGCCCACCAAGGTCATCGCGCGCGAGAAGTCGGGCAAGTTCCGTCGCTTCGGTTATCGTCACATTAATTTCAAGGTGAACACTTCCCGATGAGAGGGAGAGTGAGCCTCGTGCAAGCAATCTCCCTCGCAAGAAGGCTAGCCGACAGTGTTGTGCCGACCTGGGACGACTGAGCTCTGAGGCGTACTGCTCCGCCTGACGTTGACGCGACCCGCTCCAGGACCGGGTTGCGCCACGTTGTTGAAGTTCGGTGCTCAGCTCGTGGACAGCCCGCGCAAGGGCCACGTCTTCCCGTCGGCCCGCATCGCCAAGAGCCACGAGTTCCGCTTGGATGCAGCAGGTCCTTATCGGGCGGACTGCCGCCAGTTCATGACGAATCGATGAGACGAGATCAGCCTCTCCCCGACTCATTGAGTGGTGCGAGGCTCGCGCAGCGGGAGATCCAGAAGCGCCCGTGCAAGCAGGGATGACTCGTGAAGGTGTGGGGTGCGACGCGATGCAACATCACGAACATAGAGTCGAGGGCGTTTGTTTCCCTGAGCGTCGACCAAGAGCCGCAGGGTTGGCGTGATCGGAACCCCGACGGAATCACCGACTCGACGTGACCGCAGCGATGTTGCAAGGATGCCATCAATGAGTCCAGATGCGCCGTGGGCCTCAAGCGCAGCAAGGTGCGCATCAAGATCCATCCCTTCGGTCTCACCCTCTTGCTCATCAACGTTGGCGACCCAGACGAGCGGGGCTTGACGCGCCTGTAGCGCGGCCAATAGCTCAGGAACGAGCAGGTGCGGGATGACGCTGGTGTAGAGAGAACCAGGACCAAGAACGATCAGGTCCGCTTGGCGGATTGCCATGAGTGCTGATGGTGTTGCCCTCGCCTGGTCTGGAGAGATCTGCATTCGTTCAATGTCACGTGTCCGTGCCAGTTGTGCTTGGCCTCGCACCGTATCTCCGTGACGTGTTGTGCCGATGAGTTCTAACGCGATGGGGGTCCCTGGAATCACCTCACCGCGGACGTTCAGGATGCGATGCACGCGGGCGACGCCGCGCTCCAGATCGCCCCCCTCCTGATGAATGGCCGCGGCAAGTAGCAGATTCCCAATCGCATGCCCACGTGCTGCACCCGGTTCCGCTGGAAGGCGGAATCTCAGCAGCTCCGCCGCCGTTGACTCAGCATCCGAGAGTGCAACGAGGCAGTTGCGCAAATCTCCAACGGGAGGGATGCCGAGCTGTTCTCGCAGAACGCCCGAGGAGCCACCATCGTCGCCCATTGACACGATGGCCGTCACGTGCGACGTCTCCAGTTTCAATCCGCGCAACGCCGTGGCAAGTCCGGTCCCACCTCCGAGGACGACCACGCGCGGACCACGCGCAAGTCGCCTGCGTCGTTCGAGTAGTTCGAGGAGTGAAACTCCTGGGCGATCTGTGCGGTAGGGCAAAATTGCCGCTCGAGCGAGCCCGACGAGGCCGATCCCAACCAGGGCAGAACCTACGAGCGAGGCCACCACCGCCCGAACAGCTGGTTCGAGTTCTCGCAAGTAGAGGGCCTCGGCGACCTGAACGAGAGGGTCGGGTAGCTGTGCGCCTGCAGCAAGCGCACGAACGCCGCTGAGCACCCCCAGCGCGATGATCGCCGCGCCGAGAAATGCGATCACTAACCACCGCTTGACTCCAAGCCCAGGCTTCAGCCATCCGAGGCGATGCATCTCTTAGGTGCGATCCACGTCGCGGTGGTGCAGATTCACGGTGTGGGCCCCTGCGCGTTGGCGAAGTGCTGCAACGAGGGCTTCGCTGATGGCTACTGATCGGTGCCGCCCGCCTGTGCAGCCGACCGCGATACTGAGGCGGCCACGTCCATCACGCACGTAGGTGTCCATGGTCGCGAATACGAACTCTCGTATGGCCGCCTCAATCAACCTCCCCGCCGGATCGCTCAGCACGTAGGTAGCCACCTCCCGATCGCGACCATCCTTAGGACGAAGCTCAGGAACCCAGTGGGGGTTGGCGACGGAACGCACATCGAAGACGAGATCTGCGTCCAGTGGTACTCCGTGCTTATATCCGAAGCTCGTCACATGGATTCCGATTGAGGCGCTGCCGCCTAAGACCTCTTCGACCAGACGATCGCGCAGTTCACGCGCAGCAAGATCACTCGTGTCAATCACCGCGTCGGCGACCTCTCGCGCGGAACTCAAGAGGAGCCGCTCAGCACGGATCGCCCCTGCGACGTCGCTCGGCGCATCCATCGGCCCCCCAAGTGGGTGTCGGTGCCTCGTCTCGCTGAAACGACGGATCAGAACATCATCCCGAGAATCGAGATACACCACGCGACTCTCAGCGTTCATCTGCACACTTGACCCACGCACAGCATCGATCGTGGATCGGGGGTCGCCATCCCGCGCATCAACAACCAGGCAGAGTCGTGCGAACCGTTCTGGTTGGAGCCGAATCTTCTCGAGGAGCGCTGGGATCAGATCATTCGGCAGGTTGTCAATGGTGCGAAAGCCGACATCTTCAAGTGACTTGGTTGCAGTGCTCTTCCCCGCACCTGACATCCCAGTCAACAAGACGATCTTGTTTTCGGGGAGTGGCGTGCTCATTACCTTCCCCCTGCGCGTACGAGCACGATAGAGAGTTCAAATAAGAGGTACAGCACAACCGCAAGAACGATCGGACTGATCAGGTCTGTGCCTGGCGTTGCGAACGCGCCAACAACTACGGCAAACACCAGCGCGTTACGTCTCCACCGTCGCAGCTTTGTCGAGGTGATGATACCGACGCGCGATAGGAAGACCAGCAGGATCGGATACTCAGTCGCCAATCCGAAGACCAACATCAGTGAACCGACAAACCCGAAATATCGATCGGCGGCGATCAGCGGGGTCAGATCTGACGTTGCGAATGAGAGCAGGAAGCTCACCGCAAAGGGCAGGACAATCCATGCAACTCCGACTCCGACGAGGAACAGGAGAAGCGCCAGCGGGATCCATGGCCTGGCGGCACGCCGCTCAGGTTCGGTGAGTCCAGGTCGTATGAATGCCCACGCCTGCCAGAGCCAGATCGGCATGGCCAAGACTACTCCGCCGATGAGGCTCAGCTGCATACGAATGCCAAAGGCATCGCCTATGCCAACGAAATACAGCGGCGTGTCATTCAGGGGCGTACGCAACAAGGCGATCAGCAGATCTCCCCATGCGAAGGTGATGATTGCCCCCACGATGACCGCAACTATGGCAACGCCGACTCGACGCCGCAGTTCACGGAGGTGATCCAGAAGTGGCGCTGGCGGGTCAGTCACTTCGGAGGCGCGGGGCATGATCAGTACCGTCCGACGTTAGGCCTTTCGCTTGGAGCGCGAGGTGGTAGCCCGCTTGGTCGGCTTTCTCGCGCGGGGCGCGACGGAGTTCGGGGCGGAGCCAGAGGTTGCCTCTTTGAACTCGCGGAATGAATTACCGACGGCCTTGCCGATTTCGGGGAGCTTGCCCGGACCGAAGACCAGGAGCACGACGGCGAGGATCAGGATCAGTTCGGGGAATCCCACGTTTGGCATGCGTTACCTCCTCGTAGTGGGCTAGCGCCCTTAGATGGTGAGTATAGCGAGGCGCCGACCCCACTCCGCTGCAGCGGCCTTGAGGGCCCCAGCGACCTGGTCACCTGTCGCGTCGACGTCGCTGATCCCTCGTCCAACATTGACGAGGAGCCCCCGTCCAATCGCAGCGCTCCCAGGCGCCGCCGTAGCACCGCCATCGGCGATAACGGCTTCCGCATCGCCTCCCTGCGCTCCGACGCCAGGCACAAGGAACGGGAGGCCGGGCGCCACGGAGCGAAGCTGCTGAAGCGCTGCTGCGTTGGTTGCACCAACGACCAATCCGATACGTCCAGTTACCCCTTCATCACGGCGGGCAGCGAGCCGGGCAACGCGCGCCGCTAGGGACTCTTCTGGGCCCTGGACACCCTCAACCACACGCAGGTCTTGCAACTCGGCAGCCTCAGGATTTGACGTACGACAGAGTAGGTAGGTAAACCTGTCGTTACGATCAAGGAGCGGGGCGAGCGCACCGATTCCGAGATACGGGTTGGCCGTAATCGCGTCTGCACCAAGGAGATCGAAGAGTGCGACACCCTGAGCACGAACTGTTGCGCCAATATCGCCGCGCTTCGCATCAATGATCAGCGGGATCTCGCTCGGGATTTGCCTTCGCACCGACTCCGCAATCCGCAGACCATCGGCACCGAGCGCCTCGAAGTAGGCGATGTTTACTTTGAACGCCGCGGCATAGGGTGACGCTGCCTCAATCAGTGTACTAACCCACCTAGCAACACCATCAATCGATTCACCGAAGGGCTGTGGGAGCGCGGCGGGCACCGGATCAATGCCAACGCAGAGATGCGAACCGGCGCGCGACGTTGAGCGCGAGAGAAGGTCAAGATATCGGCTCACGGCGTTGGACTCGCAGGCGAGGCTTCGGTGCCAAGGATCCCCCACGCAGGTCGAATGTTTGGGTCCACTGGATCACGAAGGGGACTAAGGATGATCGGGGGATTCGGGATGCCCGATGCCGCGACGCTGAATGATGCGAGATTAAGATTTGCGAGTATCCCATTTGCTGAGAGGTAGGCTAACGAGGTTCCCTTCGGCGACCAGGCTGGAGCCCACGATTTACCAGTCCGAGTGATCTCAAGTACGACTTCACCTGTTGCGGCGTTCAACACCACAACATCTGTGCCGCGAGCTGAGATGCGAGTTGCCGCAATCCAACGACCATTCGGGCTGATCGCTGGCTGAATGAGACCCTTCTCTCCAATGCGCGTCGTACCCTTTTTAGCGATGTTGTAGCGAATGATCCGTGACGAAGAGGCTCCCTCTGAGAGGCCATTCTGGACGAAATACAGCGCTGTTCCGTCTGGGCTCCACGCAGGGTCCTGATGCCCATATGGGGCTACGTGTGGGAGCGCAGGAGTTGTGATCGTCGTACCGTCCGAGCTCAGGATCCGAACGACAACATCTGTGCCGATCGTTGTTCCGCGATAATCGGTGGCAACCGCAATGCGTCCGTCACTCGTAACTGATGGTCCGTAAATGAATCCGGACCAGTTGAGGGCGGGCTTTGAACCGAGAATTAGCCCGTCAAAAAGCACCTCTTCGTTTCCTCCGTAGGCGGAGAGTCGCAGAAGGGTCGGCACATTGAGTTCGTATTTTTGTATGCTTCCGCTCGCAAGGAGCCGACCACCCTGCTCAACGCGATGCCGAATAGCGTAAAGCCAGACCCCATCCGTGCTCCATGCGAGGTCAGAATCGGTTGTTGAGGTCGTAAGTTGACGGAGCGAAGCGCCGCTGACACTCCACACTGAGCCGCCTCGACCAAACGCGATCGTTCCTTCAATTGAGACTCCGTCGGTCACCTCTGGACCACTGGTCGGCGGCTCCGTCGCCGATGGGTTGCTCAGGGAATATCCGGCGAAGCTCCCCGCAGCAAGCACGACGAGGAGCAGCGTCGCCAGAATTGGCGCGAGGCTCACGGAACGACGTTGAGCCCCATCCTTGCTCATCAGATCGCGGTTCGTCGGTGGCTTCGCTCCATGGAACGGCTGTGGGGTGGCTCGTCGGGAGCGCGGCAAGGGGCGAAGTGATCGATTCTCGCTCATACTCTCCCCTCCACTACTGCTTCACGCAGGTCAACCACGTGCACTTCGATTCTCGCCCTTCCTCGATAGGTTCGCTGAACGGTACGAACAACGAGATCCACCGATCGCTGGGCGAGCCGCTCCGCCTCGGGACGGTTAAAGGCCATGGCCTCGATGTGACTTCCATCGATTGCCAAGGTAAGTCGTGCATGCCGACCATCTCCAACCAGGCGGACGGTGGTCACAGGGACGTCTCGTAAGAGAAAAGTCGGCTCCGGATTCCCCACCCCTGTTGGCGCAAGTTGATCCGCTAGCGCGGCCAGAGTAGCTGGGTCACGTTGCCCCGCCCTAGCCTCCAGATCCACGGTGAGCTCCGGAATGCGTGCTTGCGCTTGTGAGGCAAATATCTCACTCAGCTTTGGCACCACCACTGCCCATTCTCGGGCATCAAATGAACAGCCCCCCGCCCCATCATGGCCACCATGTCGAAGTAGCAGCTGGCTCACCTCTTGCAGCGCGCCCGATACGCCAAACCCTTTTGGCGCGCGAATAGAGGCACGCAGTGGCCCTCCACCGCCATCGTCGTGCGCGACAAGAGCGGGCCGCCCGGTCTCTTCACTGAGGCGGCCGGCGATGAGACCGAGCAGACCAACGGACCACCCACCTCGAACTGCGACGAGCCCAGTACCGAGGAGGGCTCGCTGGTCGTCGGGGTCGGCGTGTGTACTGAGCCCAAGGAGTGAACGTGCCTCTTCGATCGCAATGCTGGTCAGCTCTTTGCGCTCGCTATTCAAGCCTTCGAGTAGCGCCGCAAGTTCGTTCGCCTCGTTGGGATCATCGGTCGTTAGGAGTGCGAGGGCCGGTGCCGCATCGCCGATTCGCCCTGCTGCATTAATACGCGGTGCAATAGTGAATCCAGAAACCTCGGCGCGGTAGGGTGGCTCCACGCCAGCCACGCGGAGTAATGCATCGATTCCAATGGGCATTCGCCCAGCCCCGTTCATGACCTTCAATGCGGATCGCACGATCACGCGAAACTCATCGGCGAGGGGGACCATATCTGCAATTCCGCCGACCATCGCGAGGACCGAGAGCTCGGCCAACAGTTCTCGTCGCTGCGGATGATCCGCAAGGATCCCCTGAGCAATCTTGAATGCAAGGCCACTGCCGGCGAGGCTCGGAAACGGATAGGTTGCGGCGGCTCGATTCGGATTTACCAGCCACGCCGCGTCTGCTGGTTCCGGGGGGACCGCGTGGTGGTCAATGATGCCGACGAGGATCCCAGCTTTGCGCGCTTCGGCGACACGCTCTCGGTCGGCCGTGCCGCAATCGACGGCAAGGATCAGCTCTACTCCGTCTTCGCTTGCCGCGGCGATCGCACCTTCAGGAATCCCATGACCGTCTGCATCACGTTGCGGGATGTACCCTTCGGCGATTGCGCCAATCGCACGAAGAGCGCGGATCATGATCGCTGCTCCTGTCAATCCATCGGCATCAAAGTCACCGACGACAAGCACCGGCTCTCCCAGTTCACCAGCTGCACGCAGCCGTGCGATTAGGCCCGAGGCATCTGGAAGGAGGTGCGGGTCGTGAAGGGTCCGATCATTTCGGTCAAGGAATCGACGCGCCAGCTCGGGAGATGCGAGATTGCGGCTGTGGAGGAGCGTCGCTAGAGGGAGATGGAGTTGCTTCGGAATCAGTAGATCAGAGAAGAGCTGCAGGAGCTCGGCACTCACCTGAATCTCGCCGTCGGTGGCGGGGTGCAGGGTGGCAACCGGTTCGAGGCGCCAAGCCCGTGCAGGCACCCTAGGCTGTGCGGGTTCGGGCCGCTGCTGCCTTACGCGACTGAGCGCGCTCCTCCCACCAGACCAGCAGCGGACTGGCGTTGAAAATGGACGAATACGTCCCTGAGAGGATGCCAACGAAAAGTGCCAATACAAAGGTACGGATTGATCCTCCGGCAAAGACCAGCAGTGTGAGTAGCGTGATCAACACAGTCGCCGTCGTATTAAAGGATCGGCCAAGCGTCTGAACAATTGAATGGTTAACGATGTCACCAAACGGGGCGCCCGCATGGCGCACCAGGTTCTCGCGAATGCGGTCAAACACCACGATGGTGTCATGGACCGAGAACCCAATGATCGTCAGCATTGCGGTGACAAAGAGGGCGTCGATCTCGATCCCCGCAACGGTGCCAGCGATCGCAAAAAAACCAATAGTGACGATCACGTCGTGAAGCAGCGCTGTCAGGGCTGCGAGCCCAAATCGCAGGTTTCGGAAGCGGTAGGTCATCCAGAGCAGGATGCCGATAGAGCCGAGCACCACGAGAACGAGTGCCTGCTGGGTGAGATCCTGGCTGATCACTGGCCCAACCGTGGAGACTGAGCCCTCCTCTGCGATAGGGCCGACCGCCGCGATCACGGCATCACGGATCGCCTGAAGCTCTGCACCCGCATTGTCGATTTGATCTTTTCCAATCTGTAGGTCCAGAGGTTTGGTTCGGACGATCAGAAAACCAGTCCCCGCCTCGGTGACCGTCGCCTCCTCATGGCCCGCGCTCGCCACCGCCGCCTGGACGACGAGTGGGTCTGCGGGTGTCTCGGGCCGGAACTCCCAAATGGTTCCACCGGTGTAATCAATTGAGAACTTCAAGCCAATCGCACCGCCCGAGAGTGGCGTCGCCAGCGTGAAGAACAGCCCAGGGACTGTAATCAACAGTGAGAAGAGGAAGAACCAACGCTTGCGGGCGATGATCTTATCCACGGGCCACCTCCCGATTGAGACCGTCTAGGTCGCCCTTCCCCACGCCGTAGAGATACGGGGATGAAAACTGCTTACGCACGATGACGGAGCGCAAGATGAGCCGCGTGACTGTGATGGCCGTAAAGAGTGAGCAGAGCACGCCAATGATCAGTACCAAGGCGAAGCCCTTGATCGTTGAAGATCCGAAGTAGAAGAGGATGAACGCAGTGATCAAACTAGAGACGTTCGAGTCCAGGATGGAGTTCCAGGCTCGGCTGAATCCGGCCTCGACGGCGGGGACGATTCCCTTCCCAATGCGCAGCTCCTCTTTAGTCCTCTCAAAGATAAGGATGTTCGCGTCCACCGCCATGCCGATGGAGAGCACAAAGCCAGCAATTCCCGCAAGCGTCAGTGTGACTGGGATCAACCTGAAGAGCGCGAGCACGATCACGACGTAAAACAGAAGTGCAATGTTCGCGACGGCCCCCGCAACGCGATAGTGCAGAAGCATGAACAGAAAGACCAACAAGATGCCGACTGCACCGGCGAAGAGCGCCTGACCAAGGAATGCTGCACCGAGGGTCGCCTTGACATCGGTGACGCCAATCTCAGCGATAGGGAACGGAAGAGATCCGAACTTCAAGATGGTGACCAGGTTGGTCGCTTCATCAACGGCGAAGCCGCTTGCTCCACCGCCAGAGATCTGTGCTTCGCCACCGGTGATGGCGCTCTGGATGTACGGCGCCGATTTCACAGCGCCATCAAGCACTATGGCGAAGTAGGAGCCGATGTTCGCCTTTGTCCAGGTTGCAAAGAGGTCTGCACCCTCAGATTTCAATTTGAACGAGACCACACGCCTGCCCGATTGATCAATCTGAACGGCAGATGATTCAATCTGATCACCCGAAAAGAGTGCCTTCAGTTCGGTATCGCTTAGGGTTTCGCCCTCCGTAGGTACCGCCTTCACCCCAGGTTTCGGCTGGCCAGTTGCAGCATCGAAATAGCCATACACGTCGCGGGGTAGCGGCACTAGGTCAAGTCGACCCGTTGTCCCTAGGAGCGCGCGAATCGCATCGGGATTAGACACCCCGGGGAGCTCAACGACGATCCGATCGGTTCCCTGCGTCTGGACGAGGGGCTCCGAAACGCCCGTGCTGTTGACGCGACGCTCAATGATGTCGCGGATGGTGGCGAGATCGGCAGCGGTCGCTTTGACCCCATCAACGGCCTGCACTTGATATTCGACGCGAAGTCCGCCGCGAAGGTCCAGGCCGAGCTTCGTTTCAATGGGGCGAGTGCCGCCGGCGGTCCCACTGGCAGGGAGGCTGAGATTGGGGAGAAGATCGATAGCGAGCGCCAGAAGCGCAATGGCGAGGATGAGGTACGGGGTGTATCTACGCATCACGGGGAATCCTAGCAGGGGGGAGGCACATCGCTCATCAGCCCCGATCGACACCAAGGGCGGCCAAGATTCGGGCAGCGAGCGCCAGATCAACACCGGGCACCTCGGTCAACGCCTCTGGGGGCGCGGCAGCGATCCCCGCTGCAGAGCCAAATTTCCGCAGGAGGGCCTTCCGCTTGATGGGTCCGAGGCCACGAATTCCATCAAGTCGGCTCGCGGTAGCGGCGCGGCTTCGCAACGTTCGGTGGTAACCGATCGCAAAGCGATGTGCCTCATCTCGCAGACGCTGAACGAGACGAAGGCCTGGATCGGTCGCTGGAAGGACGATCGGCGTCACGGCACCACGGAGCCAGAGCTCCTCACGCTCTTTCGCGAGGCCTACGAGTGGGATCGTCATCCCTGCGGCATCCATCACTGCAGCCGCAGCCGACACTTGCCCGCGACCACCATCAATCACAAGTAGGTCAGGAAGGCTCCACGCACGCGATTCCGCCTCGCCCTTGCGCTCTTCACGCCCGAGGCCAGATCGAGCAAATCGCCGCGTGAGCGCCTCAGCATGAGCGGCAAAATCATCCTGACCAATCACGCTCTTTATGCGGAAACGACGATACTCTTTGGGCGCCAGTTGTCCCTCAACTGCAACGGTGAGTGACGAGACCGTAAAAGCGCCCTGAATCGTACTGACGTCAACACATTCAATTCGAGATGGCGCACCATCAAGGCCGAGCGCTGTGGAGATCGCAGTGAGCGCTGCATCAGCCCGTTCCCGATCGGCGTCCTCCTCAGCCTCGCGGCGTATCAGCCACTCTTCCGCGTTGCGTTCCGCTAGTCGAAGGATCCGTGCGCGATCTCCTCGCTGCGGAACTCGCATCTCGACACGCCCGTCACGTCGAGCGGAGAGGAACTCAAGGAGTTCACGATCTCGCATCTCAATGCCCAAGGCGATGGACGGGGGCACTTCGCCAGCCCGGGCATAGTAGTTTGCGACAAAGCCAGCGATGACCTCCTCATCCTGCGAGTCACCCGCCTCAACGCGATGAACATCGCGACCGACCAGCGCCGAATCGCGAATCTGGAAACATGCGACCGCAACGTGCCGACCATGTCGCGCAATGCCGAGGACGTCCTCATCGGGGCGACCCGAGGTCGGAACCTTCTGCTCGTCAAAGGTCACCTCAAGGGATCGGACCGCATCGCGAAGACGCGCCGCATCCTCAAACGCCTCCCGCTCCGCAGCCGACTCCATGCGTGATGTAAGCACCGTAATTGCCGCTTGCGATCGACCGCCGAGGAAGTGCTGTACCCCGTCAATCTCGCGATGATAGTCACCGACGGGTACGTTCCCGAGGCACGGGCCCTGGCATCGTTTCAGATCGTAGAGCAGGCAGGGCCGATCTAATGCGCGCTCCATTGGCTTAATTGAAATCTCGCACGTACGAAACTGAAACAGTCGTTTGATCGCCTCCATCGCAGCATTGACCGAGCCGGGCGTTGTGTATGGGCCGAAATATCGAGATCCGTCGCGTACCAGACGACGAGTACGTTCAACCCGTGGATACGGATCAGCAGTAACCCTGATGTATGGATAACTTCGGTCATCACGGAGGCGGATGTTGTACTTCGGCAGGTGCCGCCGAACGAGGGTTGCTTCAAGGAGTAGCGCCTCCTTCGGCGAGTCAGTGACGGTCCAATCAACGGTCGCAACCTCCGCGATCGCATCGCGAATGCGATGGGCTCCTGGCTCTCCACCCGACTGCCAGTAGCTGCGCACTCGCTGCGTGAGGCGTGTGGCCTTCCCAACGTAGATGATCTTCCCTGTCTCATCCGAGAAGAGATAGACCCCAGGAGCATCTGGAAGCACTCGGAGCGCTGCGGCCACCGCATCGGGCACCACAGGCGCCGCGATGTGCTCACGCGCCACGTCGATCTCCAACTCGGCCACGGAGTGCATCGCGTCGGTTCAAGATACGGAGTACCTCGTCCAGCGCCTCACGCAACTCGTTCACCGTCTCGCCAGCGGAGATATCCGCGAGTCCATCACCGGGACCGAGCGCTGAACGCACGGCGACAACTCCTCTCCGGAGCGCATCGCCGTGTGCGTCTCGTAGCTGCGTTGCCCAGGCGCGATACGGCAGGAAGCGGGCGCGAGCGCGCTCATCAACCAGCCCGTCAAGGAGGCGCTCTAAGAGGTGTGCTGCGCGAAGCCCTGCCTGGTCGAGGGAGGGGTCTGCGTGCCGCGGAAGCGTCGGCTCTCCCATCCCTATTCGAGCGAACGAATTGGTTCGCCCTTCAACGCCAGGGCGAGGTAGCGTCCCGTGTGACTGCGCTTGACCTTGGCGACCTGTTCTGGCGTCCCCTGCGCAATCAGTTCTCCTCCACGACTACCCCCATCTGGGCCGAGATCAATCACCCAGTCCGCCGTCTTGATCACATCAAGATTGTGCTCGATCACCACCACGCTGTTCCCCCCGTCGACAAGGCGGTGCAAGACGTGGAGGAGGCGATCAACGTCTGCGAAGTGGAGTCCGGTCGTTGGTTCATCCAAGATGTACATGGTGCGTCCGGTTGACCGGCGAGCAAGCTCGGTTGCCAACTTGATCCTCTGCGCCTCCCCGCCAGAGAGCGTCGTAGCAGCCTGCCCTAATCGCAGGTATCCGAGCCCAACCTCACTGAGTGTCTTCAGGCGATTCCGAATCGCTGGAACAGCGGCAAACCGCTCGAGCGCGTCGTCAACTTGAAGCTCCAACACATCGGCAATCGTCATCCCCTTCCAGGTGACCTCCAACGCCTCTCGGTTATATCGCTTCCCCTGGCAGGTCTCGCAGGGAACGTAAACATCCGGCAAAAACTGCATCTCAATCTGCAAGATTCCGTCGCCTGCACACGTCTCGCAACGTCCCCCTTTTACATTGAATGAGAAACGCCCCGCGGAGTAACCTCGAAGTCGAGCCTCTTGGGTTGCCGCAAAGAGCTCACGGATCGGCGTGAAGAGCCCCACATAGGTCGCAGGGTTTGATCGAGGCGTACGACCAATCGGACTCTGATCAATCTCAATGACCTTATCAATCTCATCAAGGCCAGTGATCCGTTCGTGCGCACCGGGTCGCTCGCGCGCTCCGTGAAGTTTTCGGGCAAGAGCCCGTTGCAGGATATCTGTAACGAGCGTGCTCTTCCCGCTCCCCGAGACGCCGGTTACTGCGACGAATTGACCGAGGGGAAAGGGGACGTCGAGATCCCGCAGATTGTGTTCTCGCGCACCCTTGACGGTGATCGCCTTGCCGCTCCCCTTCCTGCGCGCTGCGGGGATCTTGATGGCGCGATCGCCTCGCAAATACGCCCCAGTCACCGAATCCTTTGCGGCAAGCAACTCCTTGAGTGAGCCGTTCGAGATCACCCGGCCCCCAAGCTCGCCCGCGCCTGGACCAATGTCAACAACCCAGTCGGCAGTGCGAATCGTCTCCTCATCATGCTCAACGACGAGGACGGTATTGCCGAGGTCTCGCAGGCGCACCAGTGTCGCGATCAGACGTGCGTTGTCGCGCTGATGTAATCCGATTGAGGGCTCATCAAGGATGTACAAGACGCCCACAAGTCGCGAACCGATCTGTGTGGCAAGGCGGATGCGCTGCGCCTCGCCACCCGAGAGCGTTGTCGCAGAACGATCAACCGTGAGGTAGTCCAGGCCAACATCAACGAGGAACCCAGCACGCTCCCTGATCTCCTTGATGACTGCCTTGGCGATCGTGCGCTCGCGTTCGCCAAGGGCCGACGAAAGAGACGTGATCCATGGCACCAGTTCACCGATCGGCATAGAGGCCACCTCGGCAATGTTGCGACCGTCCACGCGCACGGAGAGGATCTCTGGCTTCAAGCGACGACCCTTACACGCTGGGCAGGGTCGACTAACCATGTAGCGTTCAATCTCAGCGCGAACTAGCTCGGAGTCCGTCTCCTTATGACGACGCTCTAGGTTCGCGATGATCCCCTCAAAGGCTGCCTTGTAGGTATTGCGATAGCTCGAGTTCTCATAGGTCACGGTGTAGCGATCTTCTCGCTCGGCGTGAAGAAGATACTCAAGCGCTCCCTTCGGCAGGTCTCCAAGGGGCGTCTTGGGGTTCCACTTATTTGCCTTCATCGCGGCGATGACCACCTTCAGATACCAACTCCCCTCTGGTGAGCGCGACCACGGGATCAGCCCGCCGGAGAGGACCGACTTCTCAAGATCAAGGACGCGTTCTTCGTCAACCTCTAATCGGAATCCGAGGCCTGTACAGGTTTCGCACGCGCCGTGAGGAGAGTTGAAGCTGAACGAACGTGGTTGCAGGTCGTCGACCACGGTGCCGTCATACGCACATCCAAGCTTTTCGCTAAAGAGCCGCTCTTCGAATGCGGGGCGCTCCTTCTCAGCGGGGGCCGGGGCCACGATCGCCAACCCATCACCCAATTTCATCGCTGTCTCTACCGAATCGGCAAGACGACTTCGATCTGGGATCGGGAGTGCATTCCCCTTCTCATCGACTGGGTGCCGCACCACGAATCTGTCGACGACGACCTCGATTGAATGTCGCTTCTTCTTGTCTAACTTCGGCAGGTCATCTGCACCAAGGTCGTACTGCACTCCATCAACGCGAACTCGACTAAACCCGGATTTGCGCGCCGCATCGTAGATCCGCTCACCTTCGCTCTTGCGATCCCGCAGGAGTGGGCCAAGGATCAAGATCCGCGTTGCGTCGGGGAGCTTCAGGATCTCCTCAACTATTTGATCGAGCGAGACGCGGCTGATGGGACGATCACACTGCGGGCAGTGCGGCGTTCCCGCGCGGGCATAGAGAAGTCGCAGATGGTCCCAGATCTCGGTGATCGTGCCTACGGTTGAACGAGGATTGCGTGACGAGCCCTTCTGGTCAATGGAGATTGCGGGTGAAAGGCCATCAATGGTGTCAACGTCGGGCTTCTCCATTTGGCCCAAGAATTGACGAGCATATGCCGAGAGGCTCTCAACGTAGCGCCGCTGGCCCTCGGCATAGATGGTGTCGAAGGCGAGGCTAGATTTTCCGGATCCAGAGATGCCAGTCACCACAACGAGCTGATCACGCGGAATGTCGAGATCAATCCCCTTCAGATTGTGCTCGCGAGCGCCGCGCACGGAGATCTTGTTCTGGCCCACCTCTATCTCCTTCGCTTCGGCCGCTCTCCGCGGCGCTTGATCACATTCGGCGTCACGCTCGGATCCCAGGCTCGACGGCGGATAGTCTCCTGCCCCCGTGAGGGAGCAGGCGCATCAGCGATCGTACCTGCCTCCTCGTCATGTTCGTCGCGCAATCCTGGAAGCCAATCAGCCGCGGTGTCGAGGGCTGGTGCAACGAGAGTGTGCGTCGCAGGGCCCAGCCCCTGGCGTCCTTGGGTCTTGGGGGAAGTGCCGCGGCCGCCCCCTTGGGCAGCACGTGCCGCTCGCTCGGCCGCGCGCTCAATCGTTGTGGCGGCATCCTCTTCAAGCACTGCGGTGCGCAGCATGCGAATTTCATCACGGATTGCCGCTGCACGTTCAAACTCCAACGCCTTTGAGGCAAGCTTCATCTGCGCCTCAAGCTGTGCCACGAGCTTCTCAATCTCGCTGCGGCCAACGTCGCTGAGTGCACCGCCACGTGCGCCACCGGCATAGGTATCAGCCTTCTCAGCCACACTCTTTAGGCGGTCGTTAAGGTCCCGAATCGGCTTGGAGATGGTTGTGGCCGTGATTCCGTGTTCCGTGTTCCAGTGCTCTTGGATCGCACGGCGCCGATCCGTTTCAGAGATAGCAATCTTCATGGAATCCGTCATCTTGTCCGCATAGAAAACGACCTCACCCCCCGTGTTTCGTGCTGCTCGACCAACCGTTTGAATGAGTGCCCAGGCCGACCGGAGGAATCCCTCTTTGTCAGCATCAAGGATGGCCACCAATGTCACCTCGGGGAGGTCAATCCCCTCGCGAAGCAAATTGATGCCAACGATCACATCAAAGACGCCGAGACGAAGGTCTCGCAGTACCTCGATACGTTCAAGGGTGTCAATCTCGCTGTGGAGATATCGCACGCGGATTCCAGACTCCTCCAGGTACGAGGAGAGTTCCTCAGCCATCCGCTTGGTGAGCGTCGTCACAATGACACGCTCCTTCTTCTGAACGCGGCCGCGGATCCGCTCAAGCAGATCGTCAATCTGCCCTTTTGTCGGCAGCACCGTAATGTGCGGATCTACCACGCCAGTTGGGCGGATCAACTGCTCCACCACTTGGTCGGCGCGTTCACGCTCATAACTGCCGGGGGTTGCAGAGACGTAGATAGCTTGGCGCACACTCGCCTCAAACTCCTCAAAGGTCAGTGGTCGGTTATCGAGCGCGCTTGGGAGACGGAATCCAAAGTCAACAAGAATCTCTTTGCGCGATCGGTCATTCTTGTACATCCCGACAACCTGGGGGATGCTCATGTGACTCTCGTCCACCACAAGAAGCCAGTCAGCTGGAAAATAGTCGAGAAGGGTCCACGGGCGAGAGCCAGCCTGACGACGTGATAGGTGCCGAGAATAGTTCTCAATCCCTGAGCAGAATCCAACCTCGCGCATCATCTCCAGATCAAAGGTGGTTCGCTGCCGAAGTCGTGCGGCCTCGAGAACCTTCCCCGTCGCCTCAAGCTCACGGCAACGAGCCTCCATCTCTGCGTCGATGTCGCGGATGGCTTCCGCGAGCTTATCCGCGGGCGTCACGTAGTGCGTTGCTGGATAGATGGTCATCTCGTTACGCTCCGCAAGGATCTCTCCGGTCAATGGATCAACCTCAGCAATGCGTTCCACCTCGTCGCCGAAGAACTCCACGCGAAGAATCGTCTCCTCGCCGGCTGGTTGAACCTCTAAGGTGTCACCGCGGACGCGGAACCTCGCCCGGCCAAGGGTGGCGTCATTCCGCTGATACTGCAGGTCAACGAGGTGTCGCAAAACAGCATCTCGCCGATACTTTCCTGATTTCCGAATCTTGAGCACGGTTGCGCCATAGTCGACTGGCGCTCCAAGGCCGTAGATACATGACACTGAGGCAACGATGATCGTGTCTCGTCGCTCAAACAGGGCCTTGGTAGCGGCGTGGCGCAACTGGTCAATCTCATCGTTGCGGCTGGAATCCTTCTCGATGTAGGTGTCGGATCGCGGTAGGTAAGCTTCCGGCTGGTAGTAGTCAAAGTACGAGACAAAGTACTCAACCGCATTGTTTGGGAAGAACTCCTTCAACTCAGCGTACAGTTGCGCCGCTAAGGTTTTGTTGTGTGCCAAGACGAGTGTGGGTCGCTGAACCTTTTGAATGACGTTGGCGATGGTGAAGGTCTTCCCCGTACCCGTGGCTCCAAGGAGAACCTGGTGATGCAGACCTCGGCTCAGGCCCTCCACGAGCTGGGCAATCGCCGCGGGTTGGTCACCGGTTGGTGCGAAATCGGAGCGTAAGGCGAAGGGCTGTCCCGTAGTTGGTGCGCTCTCAGGGGTGGTTTCGGCCTGTGGACTCATCCCCTAAGCATAGGTGTCGCAGCACGGGGATCGCCGATTCAACCACTTCGCTGAGCGTGCCGTGACCATCGATCTCAATGGCACCGAGGCGTGCCAGCTCCTCCTGGAGGCCCGCCTGAGCCGCAGCACGTCGATCAAAGTCGGCGCTGGCCCCGCCCCTCGCGAGAAAGCGCGCTCGGCGGGTCGCCTCGTCAACGGTGAGATGGATCACCCCGTCAAGGCTCGCACCGAGACCGGAACGACCAAGGGCGATCGCCTCAACAATGAGGAGTCTGACGCCCCGAGCCTCCGCCGCCCGACTCGCCTCATCAATCAGTGTTCGGACAACTGGCCACTGGAGCTCTTCAAGGCGCGACAACGTAGCGGGATCGGCAAACGCTCGCGCCGCAAGAAGCGTTGCATCAATCGTGCCGTCAGGGCGACCCGCCTCCGGAACGGCCTGAATGATGGCTGCGCGCAGATCGGCGGCCTCGCCGCGAGCCGTTCGAAGGACTGCATCAGCATCAACGTGCTCTGTAACCCCTCCGATCGCTTCACGCAGCGCTGCACTCGTGGTCAGAGCAGTCGCAACAGCACTCTTCCCTGATGCAATCCCGCCACTCAAGCCGATCCGCGTCATCCGTCGCCTCACTTCACCGCCTCCCCTTCTAATCTCAACCACTCCTCCTCGGCCTGCTGCAGCGCGGCTGTCACGTCTGCAAGTTCAGACGTAACCTTCGCCACTTCGGTGTAGGAGGAGACGATGAGCGGATCAAGCAGGGCCAGCTCAAGTTGGCCCTTTCGAAGTCCGTGGCGTTCCAGGTCCGCCTCAATTGCGGCGCGACGGCGGCGAAGCTGCTCCTTGCTGAGTCGCTTCGGCTTGGGGCTATCACCCACCGTTTTGGAGCGCTGCGTGATCAGCGATGTTGGTGGCGCGTGGTCCACCGGGGTTCCAAGGCGAGCGAGGGGTGCTCCGAGCTGAGTTGCATGGATCGCGTCAGAAGCGGCGCTGTTCCACCCGGCCGCGACCGCCTCACGCCATGCTGCATATCCGCCATCAAATGGCACGACTACTCCGCCGTCTACGACCCACAGCGACGTGCAAACACGCTCAAGCATGCGGCGATCGTGGCTAACAACGAGTAGGGTGCGTTCACCTTCGAGCAGGAACCGCTCGAGTGATTCGCAGGCATCAATATCTAAGTGGTTCGTTGGCTCATCAAGCAAGAGGAGATTTGTCGGCATTAAACCAAGGATGGCGAGTTCAAGTCGGCTTCGCTCTCCACCTGAGAGTACGGCTACCTCTCTTCCTACCGCATCACCACGGAAGAGAAACTTCGCGAGGTGCGCACGGGCTTCACCAGGCTCAACTGGCACCGCTGAACGGAGTGCATCCAAGACGGTAGCGCCGTGAAGCCCCGCTGCTCGAATCTGTGCCAGGTACCCCGGCACCACACCCGTAGCCATCTCCACGCCTCCAGCTAAGGGAGGCAAGAGACCGGCAATGGTCTTCAAGAGGGTTGATTTTCCGGCTCCATTTGGCCCAACGATCCCAATCCGGTCACCACGGTGCAGCACCAATCTGCGGATGCGTGCGATCTCTACTCGCGAGGGCTCGCGGTATCCAATGAGGGTCTCGCTCACTCGAAGCGGCTCCGCTGGCCCCCTCCCCGCTCCCTCAGCAGCTATGGAGAGCGACGCACCTCGCGCCTCTCGAAGTACGGGCTCAATCGCCGCCAGTCGGCGTTCATGCTCGTGCATTTTTGCGTACTTCCGATGACTGCGATACGTCTGTATTAGCTCACGCTCCCGTGCGATCGCCTTCTCGCGGCGATCGGCGTCTCGTTCAGCGCCCTCATCAACAGCAAGGCGCTGCCTTGCATAGGCGCTGTAATTGCCACGGAATCGTGTCACATGATGTGAGCGAACCTCCCACACGCGATCGATTACCGCATCAAGGAATGCTCGATCGTGGCTCGCCACAATCAAGGCTCCAGATCGCGCACGGAGAGCGCCCTCAAGCCACTCAATCGCCTCTACATCTAAGTGGTTCGTCGGCTCATCAAGTAGCAAGACATCTGGATCAGCGATCACGAGTCGTGCCAGCGCCACTCGTGTTTGCTCCCCTCCTGAAAGGCGGCTTGGCGGCTCAGCATGCCGCGCCGTTGGGAAGCCGAGACCTCTTAGTGCCGCGCCGACTCGCTCCTCAAGCGCGTACCCATCGAGCGCGTCAAAGCGCCCTCGCGCCTCGGCGTACTCGACCGAATCGGCCCGACCCGCAAGCTCCATCTCGCGTAGGGCTGCCGCTAAGGAGACCGTCTCCGCGGCACCCCCAATCACCGCCTCGGTCAAAGAGGCGGCTCGAAGCAACTCGGGATCGTGGGCAGACTCCTGGGCGAGCAGCCTGATCCGAAGCCCCCTGGCATGGTGCACTTCGCCGTGATCCGGGCGCTCGATCCCTGCAACGATCTTGAGAAGTGTTGTCTTTCCGGCTCCGTTTGGGCCAACTAAACCGATGCGCTCACCAGCAGCGACGCTCAATGCAACTTCATCGAGGATCACCGTTGCGCCGATTTCGCGTCGGACACCGCGCAGCGTGACGACACTCACGCGACAACTCCCTGCCGCGCCGCGCGCCGCAGGGCGGCGGCACGTTCGCGGCGCGTGGCTCCAACTGTGTCCGGTGTAGCCCCCTGGCTCCATCGTGGCCCCATCACCGCGCGTGCAGTCCCAGCGCCTCGGATCCCCTTTGGGGGTCGCTGGCAGGTGCGGCACACGTGCGTCCCGCGACCGCCAACAACGAGACGCCGGATCGTGCTGCCACATCGGCGGCATGGTTCACCAGTGCGCTGATAGACATCGAGCTGCTCCTGCATCTCGCCGTCACCCTCGGGAGCGGTGTAATCGTTGATCGATGAGCCTCGCGCAGCTACCGCCTGGTCTAGAACTTGAATGATCGCACGATGTAAGTCAAAAACCTGCTCTGGACGAAGCTTTTTCGCGGGAGTAAGTGGATGGATTGAGGCGCGCCACAGCGCCTCGTCGACATAAATGTTGCCAAGACCAACCACGTAGCGTTGATCCAGTAACAGACTCTTGATACGGGTGGCCCGCTGAGCAATCAGACCGCCGAAGACTTCAGCCGTAAAGCTTGGGTCAAGCGGCTCAAGTCCGTGACCAGCTAGCAGTGGCGGTGAAGCTGGATCAAGACTTGACCCTGCTTCGCCGTCGGATCGTTCGGCAACAAGTGCGATTCGACCAAACGCACGAACGTCTCGAAATCGAATTTCCCGACCATCGCTGAGCGAGAGCGCGATGCGCACGTACGCATCGCCAGCCGCGCCCGCTGGCACCACCAGGAGTTGGCCCGTCATGCGCAGGTGAGCCAGCAACAGGAGACCACCTGTGAGTTCCACCACGACCCACTTAGCACGTCGACGAGTCCCAAGGATGCGTCGACCTGTGATCGCGCTGATGAAGGTAGGGGCGTCGGGGGTTAGCAGATTGCGCTCGCGGGCAACACTGCCACCCGTGAAGGTCGCACCCTTCACTAAACGCGCGAGATCACGGACGACGGTTTCGACCTCGGGAAGCTCAGGCACGGGGGCTCCACGGCGACATCTCATCCCAGCGCTGACCGACCTTCACATCAACCGTCAGGGGCACGTCAAGTGCGAGTGCCCCCTCCATGGTGCTCACAAGCAGCGGCACAACGGCATCGACTTCACCGTTTGGAACTTCAAGGAGGAGTTCATCGTGGACCTGCAGCACCAATCGTGCCGATAATCCAGACTCAGTCAACCGTGATGCCAGCCGAATCATTGCGATCTTGATCACATCGGCGGCCGTTCCCTGAATCGGATGGTTGATTGCGGCACGTTCTCCCGCCGCTCGCAGAGCTGGATTCCCTGCTCGTAGCTCAGGGATCGGCCGTCGTCGACCGAGTTGGGTCGTGACGGCCCCCAGGTTGCGCGCCTCCTCTTTGATCGTGTCGATGTAGGTACGAATTCCAGGGTAGCGCTCAAAATAGCCGGCAATGAATGATTTCGCAGCATCACGCGAGATCCCCGCGCGGGTCGCGAGTCCAAAATCTCCCATGCCATACGCGATGCCAAAGTTCACCATCTTGGCCATCGCGCGCTCGTCGGCGTTTACATCTGCGGCGGGCTTGTTGAGAACTCGGGCGGCCGTCGCGCGATGGATATCTTCGCCTGCGGCAAAGGCGGCAATGAGGTGCTGATCCCGGGTAACGTGTGCCAAAATCCGCAACTCAATCTGACTATAGTCAGCCGCAACGAAGCTATGACCCTTCTCCGCGATAAACGCGTTGCGAATCTTTCGGCCAAGTGCGGTGCGGATGGGGATATTTTGCAGGTTTGGATCGGTAGAGCTCAAACGTCCCGTTGCGGCGACTGCCTGCTGGAACGTTGTATGCACGCGACCATCAACCTCAACGAGCTTCGGTAGAGCCTCCACATAGGTGCTCTGCAATTTGGAGACGGTTCGCCACTCCATCGCGATCCCCACAACGGGATGCTCCCCTTGGATCTCCTCCAAGACGCTGGCATCGGTTGACCATGCGCCCGTCTTCGTCTTCTTACCTTTTGGGAGGCTGAGCTCCACGAAAAGCAACTCCCCAAGTTGTTTCGGTGAGCCTAGTGCCACCGGGTGACCGACAACTCGTTCGGCATCGCGCTCGAGTCGCTGGATCTCCGCCGCAAACGCCGCGTTCAATTCAGCAAGTGCGGTTTGATCTACCGCTACACCGGCGATCTCCATTCGTGCGAGAACCTCAACTAGGGGGAGTTCAATCTCTCGGTAGAGACGAAGGGTCCCTGCTGCCCGAAGCTCCTCTGCAAGAGGGCCACGGCTGGCACGCGTCACAAGAGCGGCGAGAACCGCCGCTTGGATCGGCTCAAGACGTTCGGGCAGATCGGCACCCAATCGTGCGGAGGCAACCTCCACCAGGCCAGGGTTGCGCATCGTGACGTTCGCGATCCAGGTGCCAAGCGCGACATCGTCGACGAGGCGCGGTGCCGCCGTGGGCCGAATTGCAAGCATCGCCCCGATCCAACCCTTAGCGCCGAGGCCAACGAACTCGCGATCAGCATCCGCGAGCGCTTCAAGGAGAGCGTGGGCGGCACCGCCGACATCTGCGGCAATGACCGCTCCAGAATCGTCGGCTATCGCAAGCGCCAATTCGGCGCCGGGGCCGCGCCGATCCACGCCGACGCTCCCGACTGCGAGCGTTCCACGTGCGGAGAGACTGCGAAAGGCCGTGCGCGCCTCATCACTGGTTCGGATCTGTCGAATCCCCGCCGCAGCAAGATCACCGCGTTTCACCTTCTCAATCTGCGAATGGACTTCGGAGACGTCGGCTTCACCGACTTCAAGGCTGGCGGATCGGCCCGCAGCAACGTTTCCAGCGGTGACAGCATCAAAGTTGAACCCGAGTTGCAGATCATGCGCCGCCAGCGTTGGGGTAGCTGTCGCTCGTGTTGGTGCTGCGCTGGGCATCCCAGTACCACGAAGAGCGGCGCCCGCCGCTGCGGCGCTCACCGCCGCCTTTGCCGCATCGCGATCTTCACCTGCCAGCGGCGGTAGTCGTTGCGCGAGTGCACGAAACTCAAGATCGCGGAAGAGGGCAAGAGCCGCGTCGCGGTCGTAGACACCAATCTCCCCGCCCGACGCTGGAAGGGCGACCGGCGCCCCTCGATCAATGGTCATAAGCCCTTGCCCAGCAAATGCGTCTTCTCGATGTGCGCGGAGCGCTTCCCGTATCCGGACAGGTTCCACTTGGTCCAGGTTCTGATAGAGGCCGTCGAGCGAACCAAACGCAGCGATGAGTTTCGCCGCCGTCTTCTCCCCAACGCCAGGAACTCCTGGAATGTTGTCTGACGAGTCACCCTTCAGGGACTTAAAGTCAACAATCTGCTCAGGCGTTAGGCCATACCGCGCGAAGATTCGTGCTGGGTCATATTCAATGATTGCGTCGGCTCCGCCCTTCGCTGTATGCATGAGATGAACCCGCTCGGTGACCAGCTGCAGCATGTCAAGGTCGCCAGAGACAATGTGCACCTCCCAGCCATCGCGCTCGGCGGCGGTGGCGATGGTGCCAATGACATCGTCCGCCTCATACCCCGTCGCCTCCAGGAGCGGGAGTCCGAGGGCTGAGACCAGATCACGGACGATTGGCACTTGAGAGCGGAGCTCGTCGGGCATTGAAGGGCGTTGGGCCTTGTAGGCGGGAAATCGCTCATGTCGGTAGGTTGTGCCTGGGGCATCAAAGGCGACGATTGCGCGCTCGGGATCGATGTCGGCAACGGTCCTGAGCAAGATGCTTGTGAAACCGTATGCGGCATTGGTCAACTGTCCACGGCTGTTGGCGAGTGGTGGCAGCGCGTGGAAGGCCCGATAGATGAGCCCATAGGCATCAACCAGAAGGAGTCGGCGCTTCGTCGGCATAGGGCGAGGGTAGCGCAGGAGTGCGTTGACCTTCGGCTAGGCGCGGCGCCTCCGCACGGTGATCACGCCAGCCGCCACGCTGACCAAAAGTAGGATGAGCGCTGCCGCCGTAACGATCGCGCCGCCTTCCATCGGCTCAGACTCCATCACCTTATCGCCTACCGATTCGGCAGTTAGATCTGCTGATGCATTCGGGAGCTCAGTCGACATGACGGGGACCGAACCCGCGTCCATTCGCGCAACGCTATCGGGCCCCAACGCGGTTCGGAGGGCACCACCGCCAAGTAGTAGCGCCAGGGAGAGTGCCGCACCCGCCACAGCGCCGCGTGGTACCGCGTTGAACCAGCCGAAGAGGGCCGATCTCCAGCCCGAGGTCGACCGCTCCGTCCGCGCAGCAGCGATTCGAGCAATCTCCTGGCGTGTGGCGGGGTCCAAGAATGGGTCATGCGCGCGCCGAGGCTCCCTCGTGCGGTACGCCTCCAGAAGCTCCTGAGCGGGATCACGCAGCGGCTTATTCATCACCCTCTCCCAACGATTCTCTCCCCCTGCCGGTTCCCGGCCGGACATGGGCGAGGAGCTGACGCAACTCCTCGCGCCCTCGGCTGATGCGGCTCTTGATGGTTCCCACAGACACCCCCGTTAGTTCAGCGATCTCTCCGTAGTCGTACCCGTCGACGTCGTACAGGAGGATCGCTCGGCGACGCTCTTCTGGGATCGCTAGCAGGGCGGCGGCTAGGGTCGTGGCAAGTTCGCTCAACTCAGCGCGATGGACCGGATCGGACCCCGACCCAGCCTGGGGCTCCGCTGCCAACCGCTCACGGCGAGCACCCTCCTCCGACTCGCGGTGGGACTCCTCAGCGAAGGGCAGGGTCGGTCGCCGCCGCTCATGTCGCACCAGGTCACGGGCGGCGTTCTCAACAATGCGAACAAACCAGCTACGTAGGTTTGTGGGTGTCACCCGATCCAGCGACCGATATGCAGAGATCAGCCCTGCCTGCAACGCGTCGTCGGCGTTCGCCTCGCTCCCTGTAATCCGCAGCGCCATCCTCCAAGCGAGGTCCAGGTCGGGGCTGAAGAGGGCTCGGAAGGCATCTGCCGAGCCCGCCCGGGCCTCGGCCAGGAGCG
>RGCW01000013.1 GCA_009919005.1 Candidatus Aquidulcis sp.
GCGAGGATCTCTTCTGGCTCGGCGCGCTTCTCGGCGATCAGCCAGGCAATTCGGCGCGTGATCACGTGGGTCTTACCCGTCCCGGCTCCTGCGACAACTAGGAGTGGGCCCTCCCCGTGTGTTACCGCGGCGTACTGCTCGTCGTTTAGATCATCAACGAGGTGTGCAACCGCAGCATTCGCCGCCAGGGGGCGCTTCGGCGTGATCGCCGACCAGACAGGGATCTGCGAATCACCCGTTGGCTCATTCGCACCCGTGGCGTGCGGCGTCACCGTTGCGTGGCGCTATAGGCGGGCTGCGCAAGGGCTGCGTCGACGGCCGCCCGCTCCTCTTCGCCAAGGGTCCCCTCACCTTGACCCTCACTCACCCGTTTCACATAAATCCGCGTGCCAACTCGTGCATGCAGCGCGGTGATCACCACGCCACTCCCCGTCGAGTCGAGAAGCGCAAGGGCGGAGCTTTGACCGCCACCGACATCTTCAAAGGCTTGAAATTGGATCAGGCCGATGCGACTCATCGCCCCCGGAGCTGCCCGTTCAAGGGCGGACAATCGGATACTCGATTCCTGTGCGCCCACTCCGTGTTGTGCGACCCGCTCAAGGAGTTGGGCGAATCGTTGCTCTGAGGTCAACACCTCGCCTCCTGAGACGAGCGCCGCATAGTCTGAGCGCAACCGTCGCAGGTTGCGCGCCAAGATCAGGGAGGTAGTGACGCCAATCAGGGCGATGACCACCCCTGCGATACCGATGGCAAGGAGCAGCTGACTATCCACGAAGGCATCCTATCAGCCCTCGTCGCCCCCTCGACCCGGGTCAGGTATCCTCTGCGCACGATACGGTGAGGAGGAGTCATGTCAAAACGAGAGAAGCGCTTCCGACCAGACCAGCGTCCAAAGTTACGTGCTCACGGAGAGGCACCCAAGCGCGGGCTGACTCCAGCCGAGGAGGCCGCCGCGGCCGCATACGAGGCGTCGCTCGCTGTGCCGAAGAGCCCAGTGGCCCCAGCCGTCGTTGCGCCCATTGGGAGTCGCGCCGCATCAACCCAGCGCCTCACTGCTGAGATCGCGGAAGAGTTGCCCATCGTCCGACGAGACCTACGTCGCATCCTGTTGACGTACGGAGCGATGCTTGGCCTGCTCGCAGCGATCTGGTTCGTCGCCACAACAACCGGCATCGTTGCCTCGTAGCGAGGCGCTGGTCGCCCGCGAACGCGCTACCAAACTAGACGAGGCGTCCGAGTGCAACGCCCAAGAGTGCGCCCACGACCCCAAGGACAACTGAGCCAGCCGCGTAGGCCACGGCGTGAAACGCATCCCCGGCCGCGATCAATCGCGCAAGCTGCAGTGAGAGCGCGGAGAACGTTGTAAACCCCCCGAGCACTCCAGTGATCAAGAACGGACGCATCTCCGCAGGAACGAAGGTCCGCTCAACGATCAGGGTGATCAGCAGCCCCGCGAGGAGTGAGCCGGTCAAATTGATGACAAAGGTCCCAGACTCCGCATTCCAGCCAGCCCTGGCTGCCGCTTGGTCCGCAACCGAGCGCGCAAGGGCGCCCAGTGCGCCGCCGATGGCGACGAGAATTAGTTCGAGCCCACTCATGATGCGAGCACCTCATCCATGAAGGTGCGGCTCTTCGGCTCAGCCCCAAAGAGCAGCGTAACGGCGCTTCGAAGTGCCCCGCCAACCTCGCGCTGCGGCCCGCCGGGGAGTGTCAGTGCGACCAACTGCTCAGGCGCGTAGCGTCGAAGTGCGCGGAGGAGGCGAAGCGCGTCGCTCGAGAGCGCACCGCCATGGTTGTGCGAGTCGCAGCGGATGCCCGCACCCTCATCGTCCCAACGCAGAGCTTCGCCCGCGATCGGCGCTCGTCCACAGGTGAGGCACACCTCAAGTTCGGGTCCCTGCCCCGCAGCGTCGAGTAGTGCGAGTTCGGCCCACCGTGCCACGAGCCAGTCGGGTGCCCCAGCTTCAAGCAGGTCCCAGGCGTGAAGGAGCAGCTGATACAGATCCGGCTCAGGTTGCTCCTCATTCGTTGCTCGCTCAACGAGTTCGGCAACATACCAGGCAACTGCAGTGCTGCTGAGGCGACTCCGAAGCCCTAGCCACACTCTGACCGAACGGACCTGGGTCACCGTATCAAACGTTCTCCCAGGAACTAGCGCGAGATCCACCTCAGCAAAGGGCTCGACGCCGCCTCCGAGCCGACTAGACGGCTTCCGTACCCCTTTGGCAATCGCCTTGAACTTTCCGCGGCTCGGCGAGAGCAGGGTCAGCACGCGATCCGCCTCACCGAGGCGGAATCGAGAGGTCACGACCGCCAGCGACGTAGTGCTCTGACGTGCAGGCATGGTGAGCAGGGTAGCATTGACCACAAACAGCACCGCGATCTCTCGCGCCACGGAGGGCGCTGGGAACGGAGAGGAGGTTGAGTGACCAAGGGCGAGCATCCGATGGATGGCGATCTGCTGAGCCTCAACTTAGATGAGCTCGTTGCGGCCACCGATCGCACGATCCTTGAGCTGCTGGCCGAGTGGGAGGAGCCGATCACGGCACCGATGTATGAACAGATTCGCTATCACTTGGGATACGCCGATCCCGAAGCCCGACCTGGCAAACGGATGCGACCACTCCTCGGACTGCTCGCCTACGCCTCGCTCTCGCCCGACTGGGACCGTGCCCTCCCTGGAGCCGCGGCAGTTGAGCTCGGGCACAACTTCTCCCTCGTGCATGACGACATCGAGGACGGCGATGCTGAGCGACGGGGCCGACCAACCCTATGGGTTCGCGATGGGGTACCGCAAGCCATCAACACGGGCGATGCCCTTTTCACCATCAGCCGCGTCGCCTTACACCACCTAACATCGCTTGGCTTCTCGGACCAGAAGGTGATCCGCCTAATGAAACTCTACGACGAGACATGCTTGCGACTCTGCGAAGGACAATTCATTGATATCGCGGCAAGCGCACGGCCTGCCATGCAGAGCGTCGAACACTACTTTGAGATGATCGGACGAAAGACCGCCGCACTCATCTCAGGATCTGTCGAATCAGGGGCGATACTCGCCAGTGACGACGATGAGGTCATTCGCCGATTCCGTAACTTCGGCTGGGCGCTTGGACTCGCCTTTCAGATCAACGACGATCTCCTCGGCATCTGGGGCGATGAGGCAGCAACCGGCAAAGAGGCTTCCGATCTAGCCCGACACAAGAAGACGCTTCCGGTGCTCCACGCAATGGAGAACGCACGTCCAGAAGATCGCGAGATCTTGGCGAACCTGTATGCAACCAGTCATCCGAGCGCCGACGCGGTAGCAGAGGGGATGAGCGTCCTAGAGAGATCTGGTTCCCGTGATTACACTCGCCGACAGGCTCACGAGTGGCGTACGGCGGCGATCAACGAGATCCGAAGCCTCCCACAACTCAACCCGCGTGCCGTCGCGAAACTCGAAGAGATTATTGATCGAGTGATCTCCGCCTAATCAGATTCATCCGTTTTTGCGCTGGCGTCCCACGTGACGAGCACTTTGCCAACACGGCGGCCCGCGACCTTTTTCACGGTGATCGAAAAAGGACCCACTGTGACCATGTCGCCAACTACGGGGACACGACCGATTCTGTGGTACACGAATCCACCTACGGTGTCGTACTCCTCATCATCTTCGAGCTCAACTGGCGGAGTCACTAACTCTCCAAGCTGATCAATGTCGGCGCGGCCATCAAGGATCGCTTCCCCGTCACGTACCAGCACCTTCATCGGCTCCTCTTCATCAAACTCATCCTGAATCTCGCCAACGATCTCTTCCAGCAGGTCCTCAATCGTCACGAGTCCTGCGGTGCCACCGTACTCATCAAGGACGATCGCCATATGCACCCGACGACGCTGCAGCTCATGCAGTAGGTCATCAACCGATTGAGATTCAGGTACAAAGAGAGCTGGTCGCATGATGTCGCGAAGGCGAGGTCGAGGACCCCCGGCGGCGATGATGCGGAGGAGATCTTTTGCATAGAGAATTCCGACGATGTGATCAACAGACTCTTTAAACAACGGCGTCCGACTGTGGCCCTCGGTAAGGACAAGTTCTACAGCATCATCAAATGTCGCCTCTTGGTCTATGGCCACGATGTCTATCCTTGGAACCATTACCTCATGGAGCTTTGAATCGCTCAGAGACATCACCGCGCTGATCATCTGCTCCTCTTCGGCCTCTAGCACCCCCTGTTGGCTTCCCTGCTCAACGATCAGTCGAATCTCGGCCGCAGAGAGTTCAGGAGTCCGCGTCGGATCAATTCCGAAGGGCTTAGATATGAACTTGGTCAAGAGGACCAGGACCGCCACAAGCGGGCTAACGATCTTTGCAAAGAGGGCAATCGGTGCTGAAACCGCCATGGCGATCCGATCTGGATTGGCGAGGGCTAGGCCCTTCGGAATCAGCTCTCCAAGAACGATGGAGACGATGGAGACGAGCAGGGTCACGATGAGGAGTGCAATGGTGTCCGCTTGGGGGGCTAGGAATGGAACACCGCGTAACGGCTCAGCAACAACCGCCACGATACTGACCGCCGCAACGGCTGAGGCGAGGGCGCCGAGGAACGTGATCGCCACCTGAATGACTGCCAAGAACCGTCCAGGGTCGCGAATCAGACGCAACGCACGTTTCGCGCGTCGGTCCCCCGCCTCGGCAAGCTCATCCAAGCGCGTCCGGCGCACCGAAACAAAAGCGATCTCCGCGCCAACAAAGAACCCGTTGATCAGGATCAAGAGAAGAATGATGAGGATGTCCGCGCCAAGCATCACTTCGGCTCCCGAATGATTCGCGCAGGGACGCCAACGGCGGTGCAGCCGTCCGGAATATCTGCAAGTACCACGGTTCCCGCGCCCGTTTTCGCTTCGACGCCGACTCCAGCAGGCGCCACGATCAGAGTGCCAACACCCGTAAAGGCCCGATCTCCGATCGCGGTTTTCCGTTTCTGTTGACCGTCGTAGTTCGCCGTGATCGTTCCCGCGCCAATATTTGCCTGTTCGCCAACCTCCGCATCACCAAGATACGAGTGATGACCTACCTTCGTGCCAGTGCCGAGGCTCGTGGACTTGAGCTCGGCAAAATTACCAATGTGGCAGTGAGCAGCGATGGAGCATCCAGGTCGGATGTGGGCAAACGGTCCAACATCGACGTGGGAGGCAATGATTGATCCCTCAATGGCCGACGATCTGATCGTACAATCCTCACCGATTGTTGAACCTTCTATCCGTGAGCCGTTCTCTATCCGCGTGCGGGCTCCGATGGTCGTAGCCCCTCGCAGCGTGACGCCCGGCTCAATGAGGGCGTCGGCGGCGATGTTCACTTGGACATCAATCCACGTGGTTGTTGGATCAAGGAGCGCCACGCCTCGATCCATGTGACCCTCGTTGATACGTTCGCGAAGCGCAGCGGCGACTGTGGCGAACTGGTGGCGATCATTGACCCCCTCTAGCTCCATCTCCGGCCCGAAGACGATCGGCGCTGGCGTCCCTGCCGCGTGCGCCGCGGCTACCAGATCTGTGAGGTAGAGCTCTCCGCTCGCGACCGACGGCCGGATGCCGGCGAGCGCATCAGTTAGCCACGATCGATCTACGGCGTAGATACCTGCGTTCACTGTGCCGATAGCGCGCTGATCATCCGTTGCGTCCCGCTCCTCAACGATGCGTTCGGCAGTGCCATCAGCCGTCTCCACGACTCGACCGTAACCTGTTGGATCTTCGGCATCAAATGCCGCCATCGCGATAGGTGCCCCGGCCGCGCGCCGTGCCACAACCACCTCTCGCATGAACGCTGCCGTAACCAGGGGTGTGTCACCACAGGCGATGAGCACCTCCCCCACCGAAGCGGGCAGTGCAGTGAGTGCACACCGCACTGCATCGGCAGTACCGAGTGGTTGAGGTTGTGACGCTGTGATCACCTGCTCGCTAAGTTCGGTTGCAAGAGATGCGGTCGCGGGCGAAAGCACTACGAGGGGAGTCGTAGCGAATGCCTCGGCTGCGGCAGCCACCACCCAACCCGCCATTGGTCGCCCCAGCAGTTGGTGCACAACCTTCGGAGTCGTTGAGTGCATTCGTGAACCGACCCCAGCGGCGAGGATTACGGCCGTCACGCCATCAAGGCGCTCCGGCCCACGACTTGACGGGTTCATCCTGAAGCGCCGCCGCGCTTTGCGATCGCTTCAATCTCAACGAGCCCGCCCTTTGGCAGGGCAGCAACCTGAATCGTTGAACGTGCTGGGAACGGCGGAGTGAACGCCTTGCCGTAGATTTCGTTCACGGTCGCAAAGTCAGCGAGGTCAACGAGAAAGATCGTTGTCTTGACCACATCGTGAAGCCCGAATCCAGCAGCGGCCAACACGGCCCCGAGATTCAGCACCGCCTGCTCGGCTTGAGCGGCAACGCCGTCGGCGAGAGCGCCCGACTCGGGGTGCAGACCGAGCTGCCCCGAGACGAAGAGCTCATCTCCCTCGGCGATTGCTGGGCTATACGGTCCGATGGCGGCTGGGATCCCGGCCCCAGTAATCGAGCGCTTCACGTCTCTCCCCTTTCACCACGTCCTGTCACGACGAGCTTCGTAGCGATCAGTGAGGGGGCGACGCCCCCAGGCGCCACGAGTTCCCCACTCTCGAGGGCATTGGCTACGAGGGTTGCCCCCTCCTCTGCCTCTCGCTGTGAAGGATAGAGGAGGAATAGGGTGGGCCCCGATCCCGAGAGGGCAAGCGGGCGCCCGAGGAGGCGACGAAGGGCATGGTCGAAGGGGCGCAACCAGGGCGCGACGGCTCGGGCCGGCGTGAGGAGGTCATTTGCCGAGGCGAGCGCCGCTGCACGCTGCAGTAGCCCCTCCCCGCTCATCCCTGCTGCCAGTTCGGCGGCTAGATGCTGGGAACTGACCAGCGCCGACCCGTGACCGGCACCACGAAGTCCGGCTGCGTAGGCGCCAAAGACATCGGGGGTCCGGAGCGGCATTCCAGCGGTGATGAGGAGGAGGCCCAGTGGCTCTCCGGCGAACGACCCGAGGGGGGTAACGATCTCCCCGCGCCCCTCGATGAGCGCTGGCGAGTCAGCGAGGAAGAGCGGGACATCAGATCCCACCTCAGCCGCAACCTTCAACAACTCCTCTTCGGAGAGATCAAGGCCGAACAGCTCGATCGCGCCGCGAAGCGTCGCAGCAGCATCGCTGGACCCACCCCCGAGTCCTGCGGCAACGGGAAGTCGCTTCTCAAGCACCAGGTCAACGGCCGGAACGGGGCACACCCGCCGAAGCGCGGAAAGCGCAGTCGCGCAGAGATTCTCCCCATCAAGCTGAAGTGGAACTCCTGCCAGCCGAATCACATCGGCGCCATCTGCAGCAGGGCGCATATACAGCCGATCACCCACTTCACACTGCGCGACAACGGAGTGCAGATTGTGATAGCCATCATTTCGGTGTCCAACCACTGCAAGCGTTAGATTAATCTTCGCGTGTGCGGTTATCTGCACCATTGCATCTGAGCCTCGGGGTCCATCAACCTTTGGAGATGCCCCGATAACACTCGTTCCGCCAGTAGACCGACGCGCGATTGCCGCGCGCGCTGCCCGCGTGGGAATACCGGCGTCCAGCTCAGGGAGCTGCGCGAGGAGCCTCATCCAATCAGCGACCGAGAGTGTTTGCGCGCGCTGATCCGGGTTTAGACCCGCACGAAGCAGCGCCTGAACGAGCTCATGTTCCAGAATGGGCAGCGCACGGGGCAATGCATTACGCAACTTCTTGCGCCGTTCGCGGAATCCCGCTTGTACGAGCCGCCAGAGTCGCTCCTCGTCGTGGACATTCAGCGGAAAGGCATCGCTGCCCACTCGTTGCTCCAGAAGCAAGACTGCCGATTCCACATCTGGGACTGGATCAAAAGCCTCTCGCGGCACCCGTGATACAAGTGCTGGTCGGGTACGTGCTTGCACAAACACAGTGAGATATGACCAATCTCCTGGGGGCGCGGCAACTCGCTCAGCAACCTCACGTTGAACTAGGAGGACAATCCTTTGGGGCGGGGCACTCATCAAGAGAAAGCGATGCAAGAGCGGACTAGTAACGTGGTACGGAATATTGGCGATCACTCTCCACAAACGGCCCTCTGAGATAAATGCGTCAAGGTCAACCGTCAGGGCGTCTCCATGCACGAGCGTTAGCTGACCAGATTGCATCTCACGTGCAAACCTACGCTCTAAGCGAGGTATTAAGTCCGTATCTAATTCAATTGCAACGACGTCTGCACCAGTTGCGAGGAGTGCCTCCGTCAGGAAACCAAGACCTGGTCCTACCTCAAGGACGAGCTCACCCACGTGTGGATCGCCGGCGCGAATGATCTGGTCGCGAACATTCAGGTCGTGGAGAAAATTCTGACTCAGCCGCTTCTTTGCTGCGTGTCCGTCAACTCGAGCCCGTGACGAAGGCTTCTGGTACTTCGGGCTCATAGCGGCATCGGACGGCCAATTGGCCACTGCGCCGCGACAGGCACGCCCTCAGCGGGATTCATGAATGTCCCGCGGTGTTCGCGAAGTATCGCATCACCGGCAGCACCAATCATGGCCGCGTTGTCGGTGCACCACTTCATCGGGGGTACAAACAACCTGCGCCCCTCGTGTGCGGCAATCCGTCCGAGTGTGGCCCGGAGGGGCCCGTTCGCCGCAACACCACCACCAACGATGAGAGATGAGTCTGGGTGCGCCTGCAGAGCGCGCTGTACACCGCCAGCCAGAGCGCCCACAATTGCCGCCTCCGTCGCTGCGGCGATCGATATGGCTGCACGAGTTGGAAGTGGATGTTCCGCGAGTTGCTTTGTGATCACCGATGCCCGTCCTGGACTCTCGTCAGCGAGGCCACTCGCCAAAAGTGCCTGACGGATCGCCGCCGTTTTTACGCCGCTGAACGAGAAGTTGTACGGGTGCTCAAGTTTCGCGATCGGCAGTGGCGTGACGCGTTCGCCCGATGGAACCTGTGCCGCCAGTGCAGAGAGCGCTGCTCCGCCCGGATACGGCACGCCGAGCAGCCGAGCGATCTTGTCGAACGCTTCGCCCGCGGCGTCATCGATTGTTCCGCCCAGGCGCTCAATACGCCCATCACCCTCGATTCGCACGAGCAGGGTATGACCGCCCGAGACGACTAAGCCGATCGCGGGGAGAGGCGGTGCTTCGTGCGCGCTGCCATCGTGCAGCCAGGCGGCGCGGAGGTGACCCTCAAGGTGGTTTACAGGTAGGACGGGGAGACCCTTGGCCCAGGCCCACGCGCTGCCAACCCCCGCACCAACAAGGAGGGATCCGACGAGACCTGGGCCAGTTGTGAGGGCCAACCCTTCGATCTCGCCCGCGATGCCGAACTCTTCCGCCTCCTGAAGCACCTCATGGAGCAGCCGTGGCAACCACTCGTGGTGTGCGCGAGCGGCGACCTCGGGGATGACCCCGCCGAACTGAGCGTGGATCGCAGTCTGGCTCGCAACGCGCTCGGCAAGCACCTCCCGCCCACCTCGCACAAGCGCCACCGCACTCTCATCACAGCTCGATTCCAACGAAAGGAGTAGCCGTTCACGCATGAGTCTGCAGTCCGCCATCTGATCGGTTGTGCACATGAAGTCGAACCGCCGCCTCTCGGGCAAGTTGCTCCGAACTCTCTAACTCAGGAGTTGTCATCACCAAGGCATCCTCGCCATTATCGTCGTAATAGCGTATGCGTCGTCCAACCTCCGCGAAACCGAATGACGCATACATCCGCTGCGCTGCAAGATTTGACACGCGAACGTCAAGCGTGGCGACTCTTGCGCCCCCTCGTCGCGACTCTTGTAAGAGCTCAAGGAGCAGGGCTGAGCCAACACCTCTCCGCCGCTGGGTCGGGTGGACCGCCATAGTCGTAATGTGCGCCTCATCAACCATGAGCCATAAGCCACCGAACCCAACGAGATCCCCAGAGCTCCATGCTCCGATATACCTCGCCAGCCGATTGGTTGTGAGTTCTGTGGCATAGGCACTCGACGGCCATGGTGAAGGAAACGAGAGCTTTTCAATTGTCGCGACCTCGCCGAGGTCCTCAACGGTGAGAGGTCGTATCAGCAGCGAGCTCATCATTGCCCGTTGCTACCGCGCGCGGGGGCCGGATACTGCAGGGTGACAAATGGCACTTCGGGTCCAGCGTTGCGCGCGAGCGCTTCGGCAAAGACCTCTCTGGTCTGCTCGCGTGTCGGAACTGGCGATGCATCGTCTCGGCGTACTACTGTGGCGCCCACGCTTGAGATTTCCAACGATTCGCGTGCACCGAGTGGCAATGAATGTTTAACCCCGAGGGCGTTCCACAACGCACGGTCCGAGGCGCTCACGCGGAGCGGGATCGAGAGGCCCGCGGCAATGCCAGCCGCGGCGGCGGCGGCGATGCGGAGACCCGTATAGCTTCCTGGACCGCTCCCCACGACCACTTCTGTCGCCTCGTGCCGTCCAGTGCTCCCGGAGAGTATGTCGTCAATTCGCTGGAGGATCGGCTGATGGAACTCAACGCTTTCGCTAATACCGCTCAGGATCCCGTCCCGCTCCTCAACGATGGCTACGACGACATAACCGAGTGAGCCATCGAGCACGAGCGATCGTCTGTTAGCCATGAAGGCCATCTCTGATATCAATCCCGAGGTGCGCAGGGGTCGCGCTAATAGCCGCAAGGAGTTCGGGGCGAACCCCGAGGAGATGTGCACCTCGATGCTCGTTCGTAGGACGTGCCGTTAACCGAACCTGCAAAACACTATCTCCAGACAGGTCAAGTCCAGTAAGGTGCTCGGGCCATTCAATGAGCGTGATCCCATGTACCTGCCGCTCATCAATGATGCCGCTACCGAGTGCATCACTGCCGACCGCAAGTCGGTAGGCATCTGCGTGCCAGATTGGCATTTCCCCCTGGTGCTCTGAGACGAGGATGAATGTTGGCGACGTGAGCGCCGGTTCCGCGTGCAGTGCGCTGCCGATCGCTCGAGCAAGGGTAGTCTTCCCGCTTCCAAGATCACCTTTGAGGAGAATGCGATCCCCTGGGCGCGCCGTAGCGGCTATCGCGCAACCGAGTGCCTCGGTTGCAGTGAGATCGCGGAGCTCAAGGATAAGTTCGCTCACGCGGTACGTCGCTGAAGGTCGCCAAGCGGAATCGCCACCAGGTTCCCATTGATCTCCAGTGCACCACGGGGGTCAGTCGACGGGGATGCGGCCAGGCCGCGCCACCGTCCCAGCGACCCGGCGTAGGGACCCCCGATCACCGTGACGTCCGCCTCGGGAGATCGGTCCGCACGCGGAGCGGAAGCGGTGGCAAGGCCCGCCGGATGTCGCTCAAAACGAACGGTTGAACCATCAAGAGATTGCAGCGCGTTCGCCATGTGTGCGACCCAGTCCGCACTCTCGCGGCGTCGACCAAGAATGAGGAGTCCGAATGGTCCCGCCACCCCAGCAGCCACGCGCCGATCAATGGAGGCACTGAGCGCCTCGCGCTCTCCATCGCTCAGGCTCCCCACGACGATCCCGCGAATCCCTACGGCACGTGCGCGCAGGACAGTCTCTGGCGAGACTGAGACCACAGCCAGAATTCCCGCCTCCTGAGCGGCTGCCCATCCTCGGCTATCCGGATCCCGTGGCGAGTAGTAGAGGCGACCCTCAACCTCGTCGCCCAACAGGAGGCGACCAGTAACCCCGCCCGTCGCGCCCACCGATCGGGGGAGCACCTCCAGGGGTGCGCTGATCGGCAGCAGGTCTTCCCTTCCCCTGGCTTCATCGCTAACTCCCTGCGGGATCTCCGGTGCGCCTCGAACGATCCAAGTGCCCGCAAGTCCGCCTCGCAGCTCAACGCGCTCCACCCCCCCGTCGCCCTCAAGGGTGATCTCAGTTCGTTGACCGACGGCCAACGGTAGATGGACCGCGGCGTCCACCGGCAGGTTGGCCTCCTGCTCCTCCCCATGAATCACCACCAGGTGGTCTGACTGCGCAGCCACCACGAGGAGATCACCCGCAGGCGTCAGCAACTGGCTGGCTACCGCGTCAGCAAGGCTGACGCCATTCTCCTCCGAAAGCTGTGCTGTTCCAACCGCGGCAAGGGCACCCGTGGTGTCGAGCAACACGGTTGTGCGACCGACTGCAACCAGGGAGGCCAGCGCCAGCAGCGAGACGCTCCCCGAGGCGATGAGAGAGGCAACATATGCCGTCACGATCACCACCTCGCCGCTGAGAGGGGCCACCTCGCCGCGCGCGCGAACCCCAAGCACTGCGAGTGCATCTACGCAGGCCGCAGTCCGAACACGATCGGAAAACTCATCGCGATCTACCATTGGGCTATCCGCCAGATCTCCGAGCAGATCGGCCACGGAGGCACGGTCTCGCGTTCCGAGCTGGCGAATAACTGCGTCACATCGTCGACGACGTTCCGCTGCGTCAAGCGGGATTAGTGCAGCCTCATCACACTGCACTACGTCGCCAAGCTCGCCTGGTGACGCCGTGGCGATCCGACCCGCATCGTGCGCAATATCAATGATGCGAACAGGGACCCCAAATGATTCCGCGCAGCGTTGTGCGGCGAGACCGAGGGACGAGGAGTCTCCACGTAGAATGCTCGTTACACCGTCAACTGACGCACCATTCGCCAGGGTCAGCAGAAGTTGCTCAGGGGCATCCGCGTCAAATCCAGCTGGGAGTGTGATGCTGCTGAGCAGCCTCGTGGGTTCAGCATCTGACAGCAGCGCAAAGTAAGACCGGTCAGCATCATCTCGCACCAAGAGAAATGCCGAACTACTCACAGCTCCTCGACGGTGTGGTATCCCCGTAGATCTCGTGTTGCTACGACCTCTCCATCCATGGTGTACACGCGCGCAAGCCGTTGGGCAAAACTTGTTGATACCTCGTTCGTAATGGTCTTCCGTCGTTTTGCCACGTCCACCGGCTCAATGAGCTCAGATCCAGACTCGCCAATAAATGTCACCTCATCGCTCTCATTGAGGTCCATAGCGGGATGATCAGTGGCGTCTATCGTGATGGAATCCATTGCGATCGTGCCAACCACCGGAAGTCGAACGCCACGAACCAGTACCTCTGCCACACCTCGCTCGTGGTACGAGATGCCGTCGGCATACCCGATCGGAAGTGTGAGGATCCTTGAAGGACGCTCAGTTACGAATGCTGGTCCGTATCCAACCCCGTGCCCAGATGGGAGCGTTGCCACGCGCACAGGTCGAGCCGCCAGTCCATAGACTCGTGTGATCCCAATCGTTGAGGCGGTCATCGTGGGTCGCAGCGCATTCGGAACGACGCCGAACAGTGCGATGCCCACGCGCGCAATAGTTTGTGAATCACCGATGGTCAACAGGCCGCCAGATCCAACGAGATGTGATTCAAGATCTGGAACAAGGGTTGCTGCCTGTTCGAGGACCTCCTCTTGCATCCTCGATCGTTCAACGTTTTCAGCCGCAGTGAGATGGCTCCAGATACTGCGCAACACGATCTGGTGGCTACTGCGGAGTGCTGCAATGGTCGTGGCCAGCTCTGAGGGAAGAATTCCATCACGACCAAGGCCGGTATCAACCTCTATATCCACCTGAAGTGGTGGCGCGCCACGCAGGTCGGCGCTCAGCAGCTCGTGTACAACGGCTGGTGAGGAGGCGGTCACTCCAATGTTGGCTAGTGCGGCGTCGCGGAGGTGTGCGGGCGTTACGCGCCAAAGCACGCGCACAGGGCCAGTAATGCCTGCATCTCGTAACTCCTGCGCCTCATCAAAGGTCGCGACTAAGACGGCCCGTGCGCCTGCCTTGAGGGCAGTTCGGGCGATCGGCACTGCTCCAAGTCCATAGGCATCGGCCTTCAGCACGACATCAAGCTGGCCGCCAGCTGGGAGTTTTGACATTAAGGCTCGGACATTAGTGGCGATTGCGTCGAGTCGGACCTCCACCCACGCGTCGCGCCCAAGGGCGGGTAGACCCGCGCGCTGAACCCGGTCAGGCATGACGCTCATTCGAGCCCCGTACCCTTCGCCTCATCCAGTAGGGTTCGCTCCTCCTTGCGCAAGGCCCGAATGCGATCAATCCGAGCGAGGATTGCAGTTTCAGCAGCATCGAGGTCCTCACCGATCTGCGGTGGAAAGATATAGCGACCGCCCGCTCTCCGAACCGCGTAGGCGACCGCAACGGCGAAGTCACGTTCATGGGTGATCGAGAGCGCGATATGCGCGATGCCAAGCTGGTTCGCCCGAGACGCCGCCCGAGCATGCAATCGAACCGACGGCTGACCCGTTGGAAGACGCTCCACCTCTATCTCGCGCCATCCAATCCCCCGAACCCCGAGGCCAAGCACCTTGGAGACCGCCTCCTTTGCTGCCCACCGACCAGCCATCGTCTCTGGCCGCCCGCGCACATAGGCGCGTTCCACATCGGTCAACACGCGCTGTTCAAATTTCTCCGGAAAGCGCTGCAAAACACTCGCGATTCGTTCAACACGAACGATGTCAATTCCAATCTCGGGCGTGCCCGTCGCGTGCTCTCCGACGTCCATCACTCAACAGTGACGGACTTCGCCAAATTCTTTGGTTGGTCGATGTCCGCACCCGCAAGGAGCGCCATCTCGTACGCGAAGCGCTGCAACGGAATGGTGGCGATGAGTGCAGCGATCTCGTGACGAGCGGCCGGAATGACGACGGCATCCGTCGCAAAACTTGCCCACTCCCCAACTCCAGAGAGCACGGCGATCACGGGTGCAGAGCGGGCACGCGACTCCATTAGGTTGCTGACGAGTTTCGGCAGCACTGGCGACTGCAGTACGACCGCAACCACTGGATGATCAGCGCCAAGCAGGCTGATTGGTCCGTGCTTCATCTCTCCAGCAGCAATTCCCTCAGCATGAATATAGGCGAGCTCTTTGAGCTTGAGCGCGCCCTCAAGAGCTGTGGCGAGCCCGGCACCACGACTGACGAAGGTGAAGCCTTTCGCGCCGAAATATTTCCGTGCGATATCGGGGAGGGCATCGGAGGCGTCGAGGGCCGCAGAAGCCATTGCCGGAATCGTGAGTAGCTCCGCAGACCAGTCGCGAACCTCTGCCGCCGACAGCTTGCCTGCGCGTCGGGCAAGATCAAGGGACACGAGCATGGTCACTAGTGCCTGCGACGTATAACTCTTCGTCGCGGCAACTGAGATCTCTGTGCCTGCCTGAAGCAAGACAACCGCATCTGCCTCCCTGGTCAAAGAAGAGCCCGCCGCATTGACAATCGCGAGGACGGTAGCTCCCGCAGATTTTGCAATTCGAACAGCACCGAGGGTATCGGCGGTCTCTCCAGACTGAGAGACTGCGATGACCAGGCTTGCAGAACTTAGGGGGGGTGGGTCATAGCGAAATTCACTTGCCACCGTGACACGTACCGGTAGTTGAAGGAGTCGCTCCGCGAGCGATGCTGCCGTAAGGGAAGCGTAATAGGCAGAGCCGCAAGCCACAATTTCGATGGCACGTGCAGCGGCAAGGGCAGGTGTGATCGCGTCGAGCTCGCCAATCGCGATCCCATTCGATGATACGCGCCCCATCATGGCGGCGGAGAGTGCGCGTGGTTGCTCATCCATCTCCTTTCGCATGAAATGGTCATACCCTTCTTTGCGGGCCGCGGCGCCATCCCAGGTGATGGTCTCAATGGTTGGTGTTAGGAGCTCGCCTGCGGCGTCGTAGAAGGTGACACCACCTCGCTGCAAGTCTGCGAGGTCACCATCTCGAAGGAACACGATCTTGTTGGTGTGCTCAAGGATCGCGACCGGGTCGGAGGCGAGGAACTGCTCGCCATCGCCGATACCAACTGCCAGCGGTGCCTCACGTCGAGCGGCGATGATCCGCCCGGGTTCCTTTCGATGCATTACGACGAGTGCCCACTGGCCACGCAGGCGCGGGAGCACCGCAGCGACGGCGGCGCGAATATCACCCTGGTAGGCATCTTCAACTAAGTGGGCAATCACCTCTGTGTCAACGTCGCTTGAGAGGGTGTGCCCACCAGCCAACAGCTCCCGCTGGAGCTCTGCGAAATTCTCGATGATCCCGTTGTGAATGATGGCGATGTCGCCATGCTCGTCCATATGGGGATGGGCATTGAGGTCTGTTGGGGCGCCGTGGGTTGCCCATCGAGTGTGAGCGATACCCGCCACGGATCCGGCCGGGAGCTCTCCGACGACACCTTCAAGATTGGCCAGACGGCCGGCGCGCTTGCGCATTGAGATCTCGCCACCCGTCGCGGCAACGGCAATCCCCGCAGAGTCATAGCCGCGGTATTCCAGCAGGCGTAGCCCAGCGATCAACGTCGTTGAGACGTCACGAGAACCGATATAGCCGACGATCCCGCACATGCGGCTAGTCTACCGCTCGCGTACGAGGCGAGTCGCCACCTCCAGCAGGCTATTGACTGTGACGGCAACCTCTGTCGCGTCTGGGCCCTCGCCCATGACCCGAAGGAGTGGCTCGGTACCCGAAAGTCGTACAAGGACACGCCCGCCCGTCTGTGCGAGGCGCTTCTCTGCCGCATGGATTGCCGCAACCAGCACAGGGTCGCGCATGAGGCTCTCCCCTGATCCCGGCGCAACTGCCACGGTACGTTGAAGCTGAGGATCGAGGGGCACGATATCGGCAAGGTTGCCGATCGCCTGTCCAGCCCGGGCGACGAGACCCAACACTGTGATCGCGCTCAACAGACCATCGCCCGTCGGGGAAAGATCGGTAAACAGCAGGTGCCCACTCTTCTCGCCGCCGAACCCTCCGTTACCCGTTGAGAGCCGCTCAGCAATGTGGCGATCCCCAACCGGCGTGCGCTCAAGTGCAATGCCGCGACTGGCGAGGTAGCGCTCGACGCCACTGTTGGTCAAGACAGTCGCGACGACCCGCTCCGCCCCTAACAGACCGCGCTCCTTGCGATCGAGGGCGATCAGGGCGATCATCACATCGCCGTCAATGATGCGTCCCTCTTCGTCCACCACCACGCAACGATCCGCGTCGCCATCAAGCGCAATGCCCAGGTCAGCGCCCCGTGCACGCACCTCAGTGCCAAGGGCTGCGGGGTCGGTTGCGCCCACCCGGTCGTTGATCGTGCCGTCACCCATCGCAAACGGATAAACGGTGGCGCCCGTGGCCTCTAATGCGGCCACCACGAAGGGGGAGGCTGCTCCATGGGCAGCATCCACAACCACGGTGACACCCGTCGCATTGACGCTGCGCGCAGCGCTAACGAGGATCTGCTGATAGCGCGCTCGGTATTGGGCACCGAGGTCAAGATCCAGCGGGCTGGGAGTCGCGATCGTGATTCCAGCATGCAGCAGCTCCTCGATGCGCACCTCAAGTCGCCGCTCCACGTCGTCGGAGATCTTTCGACCGTCTCTGCCAAGCACCTTTAGTCCGTTGTACTCCACGGGATTATGCGATGCGGTAATTACCACCCCACACGCCGCGCGCGTATCGGCAGCAATCAGCGAAGCGAGCCCGGGTGTTGGGATCACGCCCACATCCACCACGCTTCCGCCGTTGGATTGAATCGCACTGCTGAGAGCTGCGGCGAGTTCAGCTCCACTCGGCCGAGTGTCTCGACCCAGAAGGACAAGCGCTGAGGGGTACTGCTCCATCAGGGCTGCGCCAAGAGCTGCGGCAATCTCTACGGTGAGTGTTTCTCCCGCGATCCCCCGAATCCCATCGGTGCCGAAGCGTACCGTGGTCACGGTGTCCCCTGCGCTAGGTCAGCGCTTGGTGAACTGCTTCGCCTTGCGTGCGCGTCGGAGGCCGTACTTCTTGCGCTCCTTCGCTCGTGGGTCCCGTGTTAGGAATCCAGCCTGGCGAAGCGGGAGCCGATACGCCTCTGGATCCGCCGAGAGCAGTGCGCGTGAGATTCCATGGCGAATGGCGCCAGCCTGACCTGCGATGCCGCCCCCTTCGACCTTAACCATTGCGTTGAAGCGTCCTTCAGTGCCGGTGACGCGATACGGGGCAAACACCTCGGACTGCGGCACCGCACCGCCAAAGTGCTGCTCGTAGGTACGACCATTGATGACGATCTGGCCCTCACCCGCAACAAGTCTGACGCGAGCGATTGAGGTCTTGCGTCGACCAGTTCCTTGGTAGTACGGCAAACTGGCCACGCTCTTCTCCTTTGGGCTCACGCGAGTGGCTCCGGCTTCTGCGGAGCATGTGGATGATCCGCATCGGCATACACCTTCAACTTACGAATCTGTGCATTGCCGAGCTTCGTCTTCGGTAGCATTCCCTTGACGGCGCGACGGATCGCCTCATTCGGCTTGCGCTTGAGCAGATCACCCAGCAACTCCATGCGGTACCCGCCTGGCTGCCCCGAGTGGGTGTGATACTTCTTGGAGAGGAGTCTGTCGCCAGTGACCACGAGCTTGGCGGAGTTAATGACGATGACAAAGTCTCCCGAATCAATGTGGTCAGCGAAGGTGGGCTTCCCCTTCCCCATCAGCGTTGCGGCAACCTTCGTCGCCAGGCGCCCGAGTGTCTGACCTTCGGCGTCAATCACGAACCAGCGGCGCTCGATCTCAGCGGCGCGCGGCGTCCACGTCTTGGTGTTCATCAGCCCCTCCTAGACCAACTCAAGCTGAACGAGCGGCGCTGAATCACCTTGGCGAATGCCAACCTTGGTGATGCGGCAGTAGCCCGATGTGCGGTTCGCATACTTCGGAACGATCTCTTCAAAGAGTTTCTCGACCACGAGGGGCTCCTCGGGGAGTGCGGCGATCACTGCGCGACGTGCGGAGAGACCACCCTTCTTGGCGAGCGTAATGATCTGCTCAACCTGTGGGCGAATCTCCTTCGCCTTGGCCTCAGTCGTCTGGATGCGCTCATAGCGCAGGACTGAGACGATAAGATTCTTGTACAGCGCCAGGCGCGGCCCCTGCTTGCGCGAGAGCTTGCGTCCGCCGATCGCGTGGGAGGTCATTAGGCCTTCTCCTCGTCGTCGTCGCTCTCATCTTCGTCAAAGATAGCGTCGGCAGGGATCGTGCTCGCTGGCACATCAAAGCCTCGCTCGACGAGTTTTTCGCGCACCTCATTGAGGCTCTTTTGCCCAAAGTTGCGCAACTTCAACAGCTCCATCTCGCCGCCATCAAGTGCGGTGAGGAGCTGGCGAACCTTCACGATTCCTGCGCGCTTCAGAGCGTTATATGCCCGCATCGGTAGGTCGAGATCCTCGATCGAAAGGTCCAACAGGTTTCCGCCAACCTCCGCCGCTGGAGTAGCGACCGGCGCCTCACCGAGGCCCGAGAAGGCGGTGAACTGACCCACAAGGATAGCTGCCGCCTTGCGAACGGCTGCCTCAGGCGTAATGGTCCCGTCGGTCTCAATCTCGAGAATGAGCTTCTCGCGATCCACGTCTTGGCCGACGCGAGTGTTCTCCACGGTGAAGTTGACCTTGCGCACAGGGGTGAAGATGGCGTCGACGTTCATGACACCACGGGGTCGAACCTCGCCCTCCGGATCCGAGTCGACTCGGTCCGAGGAGACGTACCCGACGCCGGTCTCAACAACAAGGGTCGCCTCAATTGCTGATTTGTCTGAGTCAAGCGTTGCAAGCACTAGCTCAGGGTTGACGATCTCAACCTGGCCATTTGGCTTGATGTCGCCAGCGGTTACAGGGCCGGCTCCCTTCTTCGAAAGGGTCAGCTCAATCCGCTCTTTAGCGAAACTGCGAAGGCGAATCTTCTTGACATTGAGGAGGATCTGCACCACATCCTCACGGACACCCGGCAGTGACGAGAACTCCTGCATGACGCCGTCGATCTGTACCGCCGTGACGGCTGCGCCCTCAAGCGACCCAAGGAGGACGCGACGCAGCGCATTGCCCAAGGTGACGCCATAGCCGGGTGCGAATGGGCCGGCCTCGTACTTGCCGTACGCGCCAAGCTCTTCGAGTGGGGCGATCTTGGTGGTCAGTGCATCGGACATGGTCTCTCTCCCTCTTACCGCGAGTAGAACTCAACGACGAGCTGCTCGTTGAAGTCGCCGGGCATCTGGTCGCGCCGCGGAGCAGCGACCACCGTACCGGTCAACTTAGTGGCATCCACGCGGAGCCACTCCTGCATGCCATTCCCTGCGAGGGAGGTTGCGGCCTCCTTGAATGGCCCGATCTCTGCGCGGCCCTCACGGACCGACACGACGTCTCCTGGTTTGAGTGTGTACGACGGGATATTCACCGCTTGACCATTAATTGCGAGGTGCCCGTGGGTGATCAACTGACGCGCCTGGTCCCGCGACGTTGCGAGACCGAGTCGGTAGACAACGTTGTCAAAGCGAAGCTCGAGGAGTCGAAGGAGGTTCTCGCCCGTCACCTCGGTACCGCGCTCCGCCTCTTCGAACAGTCGTCGGAACTGAGTTTCACCAATGCGGTAGACACGACGCATCTTCTGCTTCTCGCGGAGCTGCAATCCATAGTCACCTACCTTGCGTCGGCGCATCATGTGCATGCCAGGAGGAGTCGGACGTCGCTCGAACGAGCACTTCTTCGTGTAGCAGCGGGCGCCCTTCAAGAAGAGCTTCGCGCCCTCCCGACGGCACTGACGGCAAGCTGCTCCAGTATCTCGACCCATGCTTCTCCTCTCCTAGACTCGGCGCTTCTTGGGGGGACGGCAACCGTTGTGTGGTAGCGGCGTCACATCGGTGATCGCTGTGATGTCGAGACCCGCGGTCTGCAGCCCACGAATCGCCTGCTCGCGACCTGCGCCTGGACCCTTAACGAACACGGCAACCGAGCGGAGTCCATGCTCCATGGCCTTACGTGCTGCCGCCTCGGCACCGAGTGAGGCTGCATATGGTGTGCTCTTGCGTGATCCCTTGAAACCAGCCACGCCCCCGGAGCCCCACGCGAGAACTGCGCCGGAGAGATCGGTGATGGATACGAGGGTGTTGTTGAACGACGCGGCGATGTGCACATGCCCGACGGGCACGTTTTTCTTCTCGCGTCGTCGAACCTTTGGAGCGCGCTTCTTCTCTTCAGCCATCTCCCTACCTACTTCTTCTCAATCTTCTTGCCGGCAACCGTCTTGCGGGCGCCACGGCGCTGTCGCGCGTTGGTCTTGGTGCGCTGTCCGCGTGACGGAAGGTTCTTGCGGTGCCGGGTTCCACGGTAGGTCCCCACCTCAATCAGGCGCTTGATGTTCATGGCAATCTCACGACGCAGGTCACCCTCAACCTTGCGGCCCTTATCGATAACTTCACGGAGTCGGTTCACCTGATCCTCCGTGAGATCGCGCACGCGTGTGTCGGGGTTGATGGAAGTCTGGGCGAGGATCTTCTGACTGGTGGTTAGGCCAATGCCAAAGATGTAGGTGAGGGCAACCTCAACACGCTTCTCGCGCGGAATATCAACCCCAGCAATTCGCGCCATCGGTTACCCCTGTCGCTGCTTGTGCTTCGGGTTTTCGCAAATGACCATGACGCGACCGTGCCGCTTAATCACAAGGCACTTATCACATCGAACCTTGACCGACGCAGAAACTTTCACTCGATCTCCTGTTGCGAGCGGCAAGCCGCTCGAATTGCTACTTCAGCCGGTAGGTGATCCGACCTTGAGTTAGATCGTATGGCGAGAGTTCGACCTTTACCCGATCACCAGGAAGGATCCGGATGAAATTCGTCCGAAGCTTTCCACTGATATAGGCTCGGATCCGATGGCCATTCTCAAGCTCCACAACGAACGATGTGTTCGGCAGCGGCTCAACAACAGTCCCTTCGACCTCGATCGAATCTTTCTTCGCCAACAAACCCCCGATCAGAACGCGATACTGGGCCTCGGATGGCCGAGGCAGCGCCCTACGGAGTCCGCAGCGGCGCGAAGGGAGACAATAGCAGAGCCCCACGATCCACGCACGACCGGGCGGCTCATGCCCCCCTCGTGAGGATGCTGGAGCCCCCCGCCACGATGGCGATGCTGTCCTCCCAATGCGCTGCAAGACTTCCATCAATTGTTACAACGGTCCACTCATCGTCCATGACGCCCACCTCGGGCGAGCCCAGGGTGAGCATCGGCTCAATCGCCAGGCAGTGGCCTTCAGCCAGCGTCAAGCTCTTACGCCCCGTGCGGTAGTTCGGCACCTGGGGGGCTTCGTGCATGGCACGGCCGATGCCATGGCCGACGTAGGGGCGGACGATCCCATATCCCGCCCGAACGGCCACATCTTCGATCGCGCCAGAAACCTCCTCGATGGTGACGCCTGGGCGGGCCGCGGCGATTCCCGCGTCCAGCGCCTCTCGGGTCACCTCAACGAGCCGCTGGGCCTCTGGGGCGGCCTCCCCGACGACGAAACTCCGGGCGCCGTCTGCGTGCCAGCCTTGCCAGATTGCCCCGGCATCAATGGAGACGAGCATCCCGCTCTTGATCTCCCGATCCCCTGGGATACCGTGCACAACCTCACGATCTAATGAGATGCAGATGACGGACGGGAAGCCATGGTAGCCCTTGAAATTTGAGGTTGCCCCGTGACGCTGGATGCAGCGCTCGGCGATCGCGTTGAGCTCCGCGGTGCTCGCGCCGGGCACGGCGGCCTCGCGCACCAGGTCGTGGATCTCGGCAACTATGGCACCGGCACGCCGCATGAGGGCGATCTCAGCCGCGCTCTTTCGGGTGATCGTCCCCATCAGCCTACGCCGTCAGCCCTGAGGCGGCCGCTGCGGCGGCAAGGCGACCTTGAACCTCTGCGATAGCACCTACCCCGTCCACCTCGATTAATCGACCTCCAGCGCGATACAGCTCCACCACAGAGTCAAGTGCGGCGAGCTGATTGGCCAGACGAGCCGCGACGGTCTCGGGGGCGTCGTCGCTTCGCGTGACCAGGGTGGATCCGCATACATCACACATGCCAGCGCTCTTCGGTGGGCGGCTGAGGAGGTGGTAGGAGCGACCGCATGATGGGCAGACTCGACGGGCGGTGAGTCGCTCCTCAAGGATTGCGCGGTCGACGTTAAGGAGCACCGCGCGGATCTGCCTACCGCTTTCAGCGTACGCCGCATCGAGCGCAGCCGCCTGCGCAGGATTCCGCGGAAAGCCATCGAGGATCACGCGATCCACCGCATCTGGCTTCGCGAGCCTGCCCTGAATCATATTGATCGTGACCTCGTCAGGAACCAGCTGCCCCGCATCAATGAATTGTTTTGCGGCGACGCCGAGCGGCGAGCCAGCCGCAATCTCTGCACGGAAGAGGTCGCCAGTGGCAACGTGGGCTGCCCCCGTTGCTGCGGAGAGTGCCTCCGCTTGCGTCCCCTTCCCTGCGCCTGGGGCGCCGAGAAGGACGAGGATCACTTAATAAAGCCCTCGTAATTTCGCATCAACATCTGCGCCTCGAGCTGCTTCATCGTCTCAACAACGACGCTCACCGCAATGAGGAGACCCGTTCCGCCAAGGCTGACTCCGAGGCCACCAAGATCGCCAAACAGTGTGCCGAGGGCATACGGAGAGACTGCAACAAGTCCAAGGAAGATTGAACCCAATAGGGTGATTCGTGTGACCACCTTCCCGAGATACTCCTGCGTTGGCATACCTGGGCGAATTCCAGGGATGTAGCCGCCGTTCTTGCGCAGCTGATCCGCCGTTTCATCTGGCTTGAAGGTGAAGGCCGTGTAGAAGTATGTAAAGGCAACGGTCAGGATGAAGTAGAAGGGCAGATAGACCAATTCATTTTGTGGTCCAAGGGTATCTACGATCCACTGAGCACCGGCCTTCACCCAGTCAACCTCTGAGGCGGTGAAGTAGCCCGCGATCTGCGCAGGGAAGAGCAGGATGCTCATCGAGAAGATGATTGGAATCACGCCTGCCTGGTTGACCTTCAGCGGCAGGAATGTGCGACCCCCCTGGTAGACGCGATTGCCGCGGACGCGGCTAGCATATTCAACTGGGATGCGGCGCTGTCCCTCGGTGATCAAGATGATCGCCGCCACCGCGGCAGCCCCAACAACGGCGAACGCGAGCAACACCGCAATGTCGGGGGCGTTAAAGAACTCTTGGATTGCGCCAGGCACGCGGCCGATGATGCCCGCAAAGATGATGAAGCTAATGCCGTTGCCGATACCGCGCTCAGTCACGAGTTCGCCGATCCACATCAAAAGCAGCGAGCCGGTTGTCAGGATCACGATCTGCACGATCGTCTCGGGGCTCGCAAGGTCAAAGCGCGTCTTCAGCACGTTTTGACTGTTGAGCAATGCTAGGAACGCATAGCTCTGCAGCGCAGCAAGTGGCACCGTCAAGTAACGGGTGTACTGGTTGATCTTGTTGCGGCCGTACTCGCCTTCGCGGCTTAGTTCGATGAGGCGCGGGACCACCCCGCTCATGAGCTGCATAATGATCGAGGCGTTGATGTATGGATTCAAACCGAGTCCCACAACGCTGAATCGAGCCAGTCCGCCGCCCGAGAAGAGGTCGAGCAGACCGAAGAGGGCGTTGTCCTTGAAGAAGCTTGAGAGGGCCGCAGGATCGGCACCTGGTACAGGCACATGACTCAGCAGTCGGAAGACCACGAGCATTGCAGCAACAAAGAGCAGCTTGCGTCGAATCTCGGGGGTTCGGAACGCATTCACCAGAGTGTCAATCATCGTTCGTCTCCTCCACCGCGCTGCGTCGGCCCACTACGCCTGCTTGCGACCACGACCTTAGGCATCAACTCCATCAGAGTCAGCGGCCTTTGGGGCGCGCTTCGACGGTGCCTTCTTCCCAGGAGTCGGCGCGTTCTTCCCCGCCTTCACACCAACAGGGGCTGCCGAGGCGGGAGTTGCGACCTCATAGACGGTGATGTCGCCACCCGCCGCCTTGATCTTCGCGACGGCACTCTCCGTGAACGCATTGGCGGCAAACAAGATCTTTGATGAGATCTCACCGGTGCCAAGGACCTTTAGCGGCTTTCCACGAGTCTTGAGGAGCCCAGCGGCGGCCAGGATGTCGGCATTCACGCTGAGGGGGCTCTCGCCCTTCAGGCGCCCCGCGTCGATCCACTGCTGAATGCGGCCGACGTTGACCACGGCGACGTCAACACGGAGCACGTTGCGGAAGCCACGAAGCTTTGGAATGCGACGATGGATCGGCGTCTGCCCACCCTCAAACCATGCAGGAATGCTGCCGCCGCTGCGCGAGGTCTGACCCTTTGTCCCGTAACCGGCCGTCTTGCCGCGCCCCGCGGCAATACCGCGACCGACGCGGATGCGCTTCTTCTTTGACCCTGGTGCTGGCTGCAGATCGTGGAGTTTCACTTGGTCACCTTCGCCTTCTTCGCCGCAGCTGGCTTCTTCGCCTTTTGAACTCTCTTTGCTGCGACCGCTGCGGCTGCCGTTGTTGCCTCGGCCCCAGTCAACTCTTCCATCGACACAAGGAAGCTCACCTGGCGCACCATGCCGCGAACGGCCGGGGTGTCAGGGAGCAGGTTTGTGTCGCCGATGCGATCAAGCCCAAGTGCCCGAATGGTGCCGCGATTGCGGGCGACATGTCCAAGCTCACTCTTCACCTGTGTCACCTTGACGAATTTCTCAGCCATGGTGCACCTCTGGGGCCGAGTCCTGG
>RGCW01000014.1 GCA_009919005.1 Candidatus Aquidulcis sp.
CTGCGCCGTGTCGGGCAGGATGATGCCGCTGGCGGTCTTCTCATCGCGCGGGACTGGCTTGACGACCACACGGTCGCCGAGGGGTCGTAGAGCTGCCTTCTTGGCCATCGGTAAACCTCCTTGTGGGCGGGAACCCCGCCCCTGCACCTTTATGCCCCTGCGAACGGGGCACGTGCCTAGATGTTAGCACTCGAAGGCTTAGAGTGCCAACTCCAAGCGTGGGGGAAGCGTGACGTCGCGAGGGAAGATGCGGTCGAAGTTCTGTGCGATCACCGCACCCAACTCGTCCGCCGCCTCCCCACGGTGCGCCGCCACCCAGGCGAGGGTGAGGGCGACGTTCGCCGGCTCATTTCTCCGCGGATCAGGCGCCCCCGGCATGGTGAGCCAGGGCGCGTCGGTTTCGGTCAACAGCCGATCTCGGGGGACGAGACGTACCCACTCCCCCGTCGCTGACTCTTCGGGGCGAAAGGCCAGCCCTGAGATGGAGACGGCGCCGCCGAGGGCGAGTGCCTCCTCGACGTAGGCGGCGCTCCCCGAGGCACTGTGCAGTACGAATGGGACTCGGCCTCCGAACGACCTCGCGCCACCCGGCGCGTACATCGCTGAACCCTTGATGGTCGCAAGGAGCTGCCGCTGCGCCTCATCACCGTCGCCAAGGGATCGGCAGTGCAAGATCAGCGGCTTCCCGAGAGTCGCTGCAACGTCAATGTGCGCCTCAAGGTTCTCGATCTGCGCAGCAATGGGGGCAACATCACGTTTCGTGTCAATCCCTGTTTCACCGATCGCAACGACGCGAGGATCAACCGCTCGTGCGAGCAGTGACGACCGTGCAGATGCATCCGTTACTGCCGCATATGGATGGATCCCAATTGCAAGGTCGGCCCAGGGTAGATCTGAGGCGATGCGGAATGCACCCTCCGAACTCTCAATGCCGTAGGACGGCACTAAGAGCCGCACCATCCCCGCAACCCGAGCTCGCGCCGCTACCTCTCGATAGTCATCGGCGAATCGCTCTGCCTGGAGATGACCGTGGGCATCAGTCAGCAGCGGCGTCACGCGTCTCTACCTCCAGGCGAGGGAAGAGCGGCTCTGGGGAGCCGAGTCTGCCACCAGGTCCCGCGGCACCCCACGCGCCGACGACATCAAGCGGTGGCCCGTTCCGTCCGCTCTCGTCGTATGGCCAATCGCGACCGAGCAGGCTCCAAATCTTTGCCGCGGTCACCGGCATTGCGGGCGCCGCATAAAGGGCGATCAAACGACAGCTCTCCAAGAGATCCCCAAGAGTGTCTCGCAACTGTGACGCTGCGACGGGGTCGCCCGATTTTGCCGCCTTTGCCAGCTCCCATGGCTTCTCACTGTCAACAAATTTGTTGGCCATGCCCACAAAGTCCCACAGCTCGCCGAGCCACTCGTGTAAAAGGTTCTGCTCAAGGGCGCTCACTGCGCGGCGCCGGGTCGCCTCCCAGGCAGAGCCAAGCGGCGACTCGCTTGATGCTCGTGGCGCTGGTGCATCGGGAAACGAGCGACTCGCCATGGTGGTCGCTCGGTTCACCAAATTCCCGAAGTCGTTTGCCAGTTCAGCGTTATACCTGCGGACGATTGAATCCCAACTGACCTCACCATCGCGATCAAATGGCACCTCACGCAGGGCGACAAATCGAGTCCCATCAGCTCCGAGCGCCGCGACGGCATCATCGGGATCAAGGAAGTTGCCACGGCTCTTGCTCATCCGCTCACCACGTGAGAGCAGCCATCCGTGAACCCAGATCCGCTTCGGCGCCTCAAGGCCCGCACTCCAGAGCATTGCCGGCCAGAAGACCGAGTGAAATCGATTGATGTCCTTGCCGATGATGTGAAGGTCGGCGGGCCACCATGGCGCACCCAAGGCATCTGTGGGAAATCCAGCACCAGTCAGATAGTTGATCAGCGCGTCGTACCAAACATAGATCGTTCCCGCCGACGGATCTGCGGTCCCATCGGACTTCAGTGCGCTCGCTCCATCTTCGTAAATCGGGAACGGGATGCCCCACGATCCCCCTTCACGGCTAATTGAGAAGTCCGCAAGGCCCTGGCGCACAAACCCGAGCATCTCGTTGCGACGGAACTCTGGTTGCACAGGTGATGGCTCCTGCGACAGCCACGCCTCAAGACGCTCTTGATATGCGCTCAGTCGGAAGAACCAGTTTCGCTCTGACAACCATTGCAGGGCGATCCCCGGATGATTCGGACAGACGGTGCCCCCGCCCTCTTGTACAACGTCATCGGCGTTGCGAAACCCTTCGTTTGGGCAGTACCAGCCTTCATAGACGCCAAGGTAGATATCTCCAGCAGCAAACGAGCGTCGGACCATCTCCTGGGCCGCCTTGCTGTGGTCGTGATCTGTCGTGCGAATGAATCGATCTGGAGAAATGAGCAACTTCGCCTCGCTCGCCTGAAATAGGGCAACCTTGGCATCAACGAAGTCCTTGGGCGTCATCCCCTCTTCCGCGGCTCGGACCGCGATGTTTACGGAGTACTCATCGGTGCCCGTCAGGAAGCGCACCTCATCCCCGCGCATGCGACGCCAGCGGGCGATCGCATCCGCTCCGATCACCTCATAGAGCGTGTGGAGGCCAGGCTTGTTGTTGGCGTAGGCAATGGCTGTCGTCAGGTAGTACCGCATCGTTGGCGATTGTCGCAGAAGTGCGAGGCGATAGCGGGGTACGCCATCGGTACGCGCGTGATGTCACGGTGTGGCGGCAGGCGAACGGCTTCCTCGGGTCATGTGGCTCGGGCCGCGCCAAGGCAGGAGGCAGAATGAACAAGGTCATGCTCGCCGGTCGAATTACTAAGCCCGTAGAGCTGAAGGAGCTCCCCTCGGGGTCCAAGGTTGCCGTTGGCAGCATTGCCACCCATGACTTCCGCGGCGGTGAGGAGCGCACAGAGTTTCATCGCCTGGTCTTCTGGGAGAAGCTTGCCGAGATTGCGGCAGCCCATCTGCAGGCTGGGTCACTGGTGAGCATCGACGGGCGACTGAAGACGCATGAATGGGAGAGCGACGGATCACGCCGCTGGATGACCGAGATCATCGTGAATCGGCTGGAGTTCCTTGGGCCAAAACCGCAGTCTGGCGAACCAGTCGCTCAGGGCACAGAGCCGACCGATCTGGGTGAGGCGGAATATGGCGAGGAGATCGCTCCTGCTACCGCCTAATCAGCGCCACCTCTGCTCTCTGGAGTCTCGTCGTGGTGAGCGAGACTCCAGAGGCGTCGCCGCTCTAGCCCCCAGAGTGCCGCGACCCGCCGAACCGCAGCGCTGCGCGGCTCCCCTCCTGCCACGGCACGATTCACTCGATCCAAGGCCGCCGCGTAGGGTCCGTCCGGATCATCTACATCGGAGAGCGAAGCCCCCTCTCCTGCTCCAACGATGATCACAAATTCACCGCGACCATCAATCTCGCCTCCACTCATAGACCGCACAAGCGACCGCAGCGTGCCGCGTCGAAACTCCTCGTGCAATTTAGTCAGCTCGCGACCGACGGCCGCGATGCGATCATCGCCACAAACCTCGGCGAGATCTTGAAGAGTGGCGGTAATCCGCGGCCCAGCTTCGTAAAGTACCGTTCCACGTTCATCGGCCGCGATCGAGGCGAGCGCTCGCGCACGGTCAACGCCGCTCCGCGGGAGAAATCCGACAAACGACCACTGCGGCCCAGTGACTCCGGCAGCGACAACAGCCGCAAGCACCGCAGATGCACCCGGAATCGGTATGACACGGATTGACGCCGCGATTGCCGCCGCGACGAGGGCGCTTCCAGGATCACTGATGAGGGGGGTACCCGCATCACTGATCAGGGCCACGGCCGTGCCCGACTGAAGACGCTTAATGATTGGCGCGACTCGTTCAATCTCATCAAATCCTGGGAGCGCGGTTACTTCAGCACGCGTACCAATATGGGTAAGGAGAGTCCGCGAGACACGAGTATCCTCAGCAACGATCAGCCCCACTTCGCGCAACACCGTGGCCGCTCGCGGAGTGAGATCGGCAAGGTTGCCGATCGGGGTAGAGACGATGTGCAGCGCCCCGGGCGTAGCACCGCCGCCGCGTGCGTCGTCAGTCACTGTTCGGTCGTCGGCGCGGATACAGGTAGTCGCTCCCAGAACTTCGCCCCCCGACTTTTGCGATCGGCGGCATCTGACGCTTGAATTCCGATCGGCGAACCATGTCGGCAATTCGCTCTACCAGTGCTCGCTCGAATCCCTCCGCGATGACATCGTCAATTGGCATTCGGCGATCAACGATGCGATACAACACGCGATCGAGGGTCGGGTAATCGAAACCACCCTCACCCTCATCCGTTTGACCGGGCCAGAGGTCTGCACTCGGCGCCTTCTCAATGATCTGACGTGGGACGCCGATATGGCCAGCGAGGGCACGGATTTGCGTCTTGTACAGATCGCCGATGGGATTGAAAGCGGAGGCCGCATCACCATAGATGGTGGAGTACCCGATCAAAATTTCACTCTTGTTTCCCGTGCCGATGACCACCCCTCGGTGCGCGGCTGAGCGATCGTAGAGGGTGGTCATCCGGAGTCGAGCCGCCATATTGCCGCGCCGAATCGGCGTGACCGATGCCGCTTCGGGAAGAGTTCCGAGGAGGGCCGCTAGTGGCGCTTCAATCGGGATCAGCTCGCTCTGACAGCCAAGTTCGCCTATGACCGTCTCCGCGTCGCGTTTTGCGCTGGGCGACGAGCTAGCGGTTGGCATGAGCACGGCGATGAGTCGATCGGCTCCGATTGCCGCTGCGGTCAGATACGCAACGAGTGCGGAGTCAATACCTCCCGACAGGCCAAGGACGACGCGCTCGGCACCAGTGCTCGACACGTGCGCTGCAATAAATGATTGGCACATCGCAGCCACCATCGTCCCGTCAATCGCCAACTCCCGTTCCGCGGCTGAACGAGCATGATCGTCGCTCACGTGGCTCCGTCCTCTGGCAGTTCCGCTCGAGCGGCTATGAGTCGGCCATATTCGCGACGCGTGAGCTCCAGCCGCTCGTCCCGAAGCAGCGGAAGTGCCGTCCGTGCCCGACCCACCTCATCCAGATCGATTTCAGCCAGGAGAAGCGCCTCTTCAAAGAGCGGTGCCTCGCATAGGACGACGCCATCGGGACCAATCACGCGCGAGCCGCCCCAGAAGATGAGAGATTCATCCACGCCGACGCGATTTGTAAACGCGACATACGACGTTGTTAGGGATGCCGTCGCCCGTAGAAGCATGCCCCACGACGCGGCGGAGCCGAGTCCCTGATCGACATCAAGACTCGCCCCTCGCGCCGGTCCAGCAGCCACATTGACGAGAAGCTCCGCCCCATCCTGCGCAAGGATCGCCGGGAGAGATGGGTGCCAGAAGTCTTCACAGATGCCGATTCCAAGCCCGACCTCTCCCGTGACCTGTGGTCCACCGAGAACGGCGCGCGTAGAACGAATTGCGTCCCCAGGGGCCAAGAAGCGACGCTCGTCAAACAATCCGTACGTTGGCAGATACGACTTGCGAGCGACGTGGCGCACCTCACCGTCCTCGAGGACTGCCGCAGCGGCAAAGAGACGATGATCGTCGGATGCCTCAACGAAGGAGACGATCGCTGAGGGGCCCCCAATCGTCTGCTTCGCCAAGGCGTGCAACCGCGCATCCGTCCTCCGCATCGCGACCTCAGGTGCAAGGTCTTGCAACTGATATCCGGTGAGACCAAGCTCTGGAAAGATGACGAGATCAGCGCCCGCAGCACGGGCCTCAGCAAGTTGATGACCGTGAATGTCAAAATTGCGGCGAAGGTCCCCTAACACGGGGGCGATCTGCGCGAGTGCGAGTACCCTACGTCGCATCGGTGGCTACTTCTGCAGGTCCCATGTGTAGATAGACCACGCGTAGAGTGGGCTCTCCACATCGGTGGCTCGCGTTGGCCATGTGAATCGATTGCGAAGGAGCGCATAACCAGGATCACCCCAGAGAAGCAGATACGGACGCTCACTTCGACGAAGCGACTGAATGGTCGCATAGATGCCGACCCGAGAGCTGATGCTCCCCGCTGAGATGCCTTGCGCCAACAGTTGGTCAACTCGCGGGTTTGACCAACAGACAAAATTTTTGCCGGCAGGAGCCTCTTCCGTTGGGCAGGCGGTTGAAGCAAAGAGATCTGAATCGTCTGGATCAAGTCCCCACTGCCACGCCCCAAGATAGAGGTCGAAGTCATTTGGATATCGGAGTCGTGGCGCGATGTCCGTGAGGAACGGCAGCTCCGCCACAGAGAGCGAGATGCCACACTCCGCAGCCTGATCAACGATCAGCTGCGCTGCGCGCGTTCGTGCAACCTGTCCTTCACGAACGATGATGTCGGCCTCAAGTCGTGTACCAGCCCGGGCGAAGACCCCGTCTTCACCAGCAGTCCAGCCATCGGCAATCAGCGCCGCCCGAGCCCCAGCGATATCACGAGTCGCTTCTGCAGGCGCGGGGCTCTCGGTAGCCCACGAGGTTGGGGCGGTGGTACTTGAGATCTTGATCCCAGCGCCATCCGTTGCACCCGCGATGATTGCGGGTAGATCAACGCACGACGACAAAGCGCGACGGAGCACGCTGTTGGAGAAGAGTCGACCCTCGCGCGTGTTGTATGCCAAGTAGTTGTAGCCGCGAAGCGAGGCAACATGCACCAGTGTCGCGTCATCACTGACGCTTAGCCCCGCAACATCAGCCGCCCGAAGATCGGGGACCCAATCACTACTGCCACTTTGGAAGGAGGCAACGGCGCCTGCGGCCGACGCGTGAATTGCGAATGTAACGGCTGACATCGCCGGCTCTCCAAGGACAAACCCCTTAAACGCCGACAGCTGGACGTAGTTGCCGGGGACTCGCTCAACGAAGGCATATGGGCCCGCTCCAACGGGAGATGTCTGGACATCGAGGAGGGGGTATCCAGCGGCGAGCTGTCCATCGGTCGGTGCGAGTAGTAGAGCCTCCAACGCAGAGAGTCGAGCGAATAGTGCGCGCGCGTAGGCTTCATCATCACGACTGCCCGTTGGTTCGCCAGCACTGCTGAGCTGCGGATATCCCCGCGGGTCAGGGAGTTCTAGCCCGGCATCCGCAAGGGTTCGCTCAAGTTCGGTCACACGGGATGCATAGGTGCAGTTGGAGCCCCCCGAGGCGGCGCAACCACCGCCATCAAGGTCAGCAGCGATGTTCTCTCGGGTTAGCGAGACCGCATTTCTATCAGCCCCTTGGACCTTAGCCTGCAGCCGAGCGAGCGAGGCGGTAAGGGTCCCCTTAGGCAGGATCGGAATGGTTAGCCCACGCGTTTGCCAGGGTGCCCAAGGCGACTTCAGGGTAAAGGTCAGCGCGCCATCGGCCGCCGCCTCAACAGAGACGAGGTGATTGGAGACCACGGCGCAAATATCGGTAACCAGCGGGCAGCGGGGAGATGCGGCGAGTTCGTACGTGAATTTGACGTCATCGGTCGTCAATGGCGAGCCGTCGTGAAAGGTCAGACCAGAACGTAACTTCACGCGCCACTTCGTTCCACCTGCCGCACTCAGGGCATCGCTGTCAGCAAGTAGAGGTACTGGCGCGAACGACGCATCGGCGCGGAAGAGCCCCGCGTGCACCAGCGAGCCGACGAGGGCAGAGGCATCATCGGTATACGACACCTCAAGACCAGCTGGCTCACCGACGATCGCCGCCCGAATGGTCCGAGCGGAGAGAACACCGCAGCCTGAGAGCAGGGTGACACAGAGGAGGGCTGCCGCAAGGATCTTTAGGCCCCGATGCACGCGCATCTTCCCACTCCCCTCTCTCGTGGACCGGCAAGCACCGATCTGATCACAGGATAGGCGGTTGCCGACTACTTTTGTGGCGGGGCCAACCACCCGCACGATTCAGCTAGACGGCGAGGGCTGCGTAGGCTCGTTCAACCAGACCACACTCCGTTTGAAAGTCTAAGAGGGCAATCGCCTCTTCCATGGGGGCCCACCGAACCTCGTCAAACTCGTGATCCCACTGATCGAACGATCCTCCAACCGCCTCCATCAGGTAGTAGTGAACAGTCTTGTCAATTCGTTCACCACCCCGTGTAAAGGAGTAGTGGATCGCATCAAAGTAGGAGAGGATGCGAACCTCGAGTCCCGTCTCCTCGCGGACCTCCCGCAGGGCCGTCTCTTCGCGACTCTCGCCCTCCTCGGGTGTCCCCTTTGGTAGTGACCAAACGAATCCATCGCGCTCCCGACGGCGACGCCCGATCACGATTTCTGGGCGTCCGCCGACTCCCCGAATCACGAGCCCGCCAGCCGACACTGCGCTACGGCGTATCGCTCCCATGAACTGCTCCCTCACCTAACCGATGGGCGGGCGGCTTGAACCGCAACCGCAATTGATCGGATGGTAGCCTCCGCGGCGGTGGCGTGCTGCTCACGCACGGAGCGCTACCCTATAGGGACGCGATTCGGCACTCCAACGCCCGCACGTCACAACAGGGAGGATCGGTGGTGGACCACTTTTCGGCGCGAAGATCGCTCGGTCAGGGCCTCCCCGACCGCATCGCGCTAGAACACCTCCCAGCGCCCGCAACCCCATGGTCGAAGCTCCCAGCGGTCCTGAAGATCCTCATCGAAGGCGCGGCTCGTCGCTCCGGCGATGGATTTGTGCAACCAGAGGACCTTCTCGCCTACCTCGCCTGGAAACCGGGAGCTTCCGCGGCGGCAACAGGTGACGAGCGCGAGGTGCCATTCTCTCCCGCACGAGTGGTGCTGCAGGATTTTACGGGGGTGCCAGCGGTCGTTGACCTCGCGGCACTACGAAATGCAGCCGCGGAGCTGGGGATCAATCCACAGCGAATCAATCCTCAGGTTCCTGCCGACCTTGTCATTGATCACTCCGTGCAGGTTGATCGGTGGGCAACGCGAGAGGCACTCGAGCACAACGTTGCTCGCGAGTACGAACGAAATACGGAGCGATACCAACTGCTGCGTTGGGCGCAAGGCGCCTTCGACAAGTTCCGGGTCGTCCCACCTGGCGCGGGGATCGTTCACCAGGTCAACCTAGAGAACCTCGCCACTGTCGTTCGCGTCGAAGAGGTTGATGGTGCGCCGCTGGCCTTCCCCGATAGTTGCGTCGGGACTGACTCCCACACCACCATGATCTCGGGCCTCGGTGTGCTCGGATTTGGCGTCGGCGGCATTGAGGCTGAAGCGGTGCTGCTCGGTGAACCACTCTTCTCGCCGATCCCAACCATCGTCGGGCTGCGACTCACCGGCCGACTCCCTGCGGGAACCACCGCTACCGATCTAGTGCTAACGGTGACAGAGCGCCTCCGCGCGCATGGCGTGGTTGGTGCCTATGTCGAGGCCTTTGGCGATGGCTTGGCGACGATCTCACTCGCTGATCGAGCGACGATCGCCAATATGTCACCCGAGTTCGGCGCGACCACCACACTCTTCCCCATTGATGCGATCACGATCGACTATTTGCGCACCACTGGTCGCAGCAGCGAGAGCATTGCTCTTGTTGAAACCTACGCGAAGGCGCAGGGCCTGTGGCGAATTGATGGTGCGGAGCCACTCTATGACTCTGTCATCGACATCAATCTCAACGAGATCGTCCCCTCTCTCTCTGGTCCGCGCCGCCCACAAGACCGGGTGCCGCTCCCTGAGCTTGGCAGCAGCTTCGTGACTGCCTATCCCGATCGGACTGGTGATACCGCCCATGTCGCCACGGTTACATCAACTGGCGGAACCTATGCGCTGCGGGATGGGGCCGTGGCCATCGCCGCCATCACCTCGTGTACCAATACCTCAAACCCTTCGGTCATGATCGCCGCGGGCCTCCTGGCACAACGTGCCGTCGCCCGAGGACTGCAGGTCCCTCCTTGGGTCAAGACGAGCCTCGCCCCCGGATCCAAAGTGGTGACGGCCTATCTGGAACGTGCCGGACTACTCGCGCCACTAGAACAGCTGGGTTTCACCGTTGCTGGATACGGCTGCACCACCTGTATCGGCAACTCGGGCCCACTCGATGCGGGTGTTAGTGCGGCGATTGAAAGCGGCGATCTGACGGTTGCGGCGGTGCTCTCAGGGAACCGCAACTTTGAAGGGCGAATCCATCCGTTAGTCCGTGCCGCGTACCTTGCCTCACCACCGCTGGTCGTCGCGCTTGCGCTTGCTGGACGAGTCACCCTTGACCTCACTGCTGAGCCGATTGGCACCGATTCCTCCGGCTCTCCCGTCTACCTCCGAGATCTATGGCCCACCGATGGTGAGATCGCGGTCGCCGTTGAGAGCGCTGCCGACGCCTCGCTCTATCGCAGCAGTTATACCGACCTGTTCCGTGGCGATGACCGCTGGCGCGGACTGGCGAGCCCCACGGGTGAAACCTACGCTTGGGATGATCGATCGACCTATGTATCGCGCCCAGCGTTTACCGAGGGCATCACGCCTGAGCCACAGGCAATCGCCAATATCAGCGACGCGCGCGCACTGCTCCTTCTCGGAGATTCCGTCACCACAGATCACATCTCGCCAGCGGGATCGATTCGTGCGGACGCGCCAGCGGGGCGCTGGCTAATCGAGCGTGGGGTCGCCGCGACTGACTTCAACTCCTACGGGGCGCGACGAGGCCACGACCAGGTGATGATGCGAGGCACGTTTGCAAACATCCGCCTGCGAAATGCCCTCGCTGGCGGTAAGGAGGGGCCGATCACTCGTCACCATCCATCGGGCGAAATCCTCGCCGTTGCTGATGCCGCGGCTCGCTATCAGCGTGAAGGGAGTGACCTGATCATCCTCGCAGGGAAGGAGTATGGCTCTGGTTCATCGCGTGACTGGGCCGCAAAGGGAACGAGGATGCTGGGAGTTCGTGCCGTAATCGCGAAATCATATGAGCGCATCCATCGCTCGAATCTGATTGGCATGGGTGTCTTACCACTCCAGTTCCTACCAGGCGAAGGGGCGCTTGAGCTCGGACTCACGGGGACTGAACGATTCTCCATCGCTGGGATCGGTACCTGCTCAGCCCGTGCACTGCTACGTGTTTGTGCGCAGCCAGTTGACGGGCAGGACGCGCCAACTGGTCCCGCACGCGAATTCTCCGTGCAGGTCCGTCTAGACGGTCCCAACGAAGTGAACACATATCGCAATGGTGGAATCATGCCCGCGGTGTTGCGAAGGATGGCGAGCGCCAACTAGAGGTACTGCTCCTCTGGTGGGCGATACTGGACTCGAACCAGTGACCTCACGGATGTGAACCGTGCGCTCTAACCAACTGAGCTAATCGCCCGAGACTTCAGATTCTACCCGCTTTAGCCCGCCAGCCTCCCGAGGATGAAGCTCTCCAGCAGGTTTAGGACGATCATCGTGACGAGCGGTGACCAGTCCACTCCCCCAAAGGTCGGAAGGATGAGTCGAGCCGGCGCGAGGATCGGCTCGCTCATGTCGTAAATGATCCGAGAGATGCGATAGGAACCGGTCGGATCGAACCACGAGATGAGCACCCGACCGAGGATCACCCACCACAGGGTTTGAAAGACGAGACCGATGATCTCTGACGCTCCCATGCCTACAGCCTACCCGCGTGGCCCAAAAAGTGCGCTCCCGATGCGAACCTCGTTTGCGCCCTCGCTTATCGCAACCTCAAAATCACCACTCATTCCAGCGGAACGCAACGGTCCGAGGTCAAGCCCGATGGTGCTCGCATCGCTCTCAAGGTGCGAAGCTATGGCGCGAAACTGAGCGAAGGTCGGGCGTGCCGCCTCGCCCCCAGCGGTGAGCCTCCCCACCGTGAAAAGACCCGCGAGGCGTAGGTGTGATCGACCCACGATCGCGGCGATGGTGGGGAGCGCCTCGCGAAGCCCAGCGGCGCTAAAACCCGATTTCGCCGGGTCATCGTCGACGTTCACCTGGAGCGCTATCTCAATCGGTTGCCCTCGCTCACTTGCACGGGCAGCGATGCGCTCAAGCAGTTCGACGCTCCCTACCGTCGCGATGCGATCCGCCAACTCTACGGCGCGGCGCACCTTGTTTGATTGAAGTGGACCAATCAGTACCCAGGTGACGCGCGCCGCGGGCCGCAGTGCTGCTACAGCCGCGCGCTTTGCCTCGAGCTCTTGGACGCGGTTTTCGCCGAAGAGCGTGCAGCCAGCATCAATGACCGTCGCGACCTGCTCGGCCGACGCACCCTTTGACACGGCCATCAACTGTGCGTTGCCCGCAACTCGCACACGCGCGAGGAGCTCGTGGTATCGGGCGGTGAGCTCTGCGGAGGACGTCACAGTCACCTGGGGGTCACCCCCAGCTCAAACTACGAGCGCTTACGCCAGCGCAAGAACGCGGGGATGTCGAGATCGCTCGACTCGACCTCTTCTGGCTGCGGAGCCACCGGTTGAGCCAGGTCGTTTCCCTCCGTTGCTTCTGCCGGGGCGGACTCCGTGGGAGCGACATAGGTGAAACTTGCCGCCGGCGTCTCCTGAACAGCTACCCCGTCGTCACGCAGGCTCCATGCCCCGCTCTCAGTTGCTCGGTAGGGGGCGCGTGGACTGGAGGCGGTTCCCTGCCGATCTGCTGAGAAGCCGGTCGCAATGACCGTTATCTGAATCTCATCGCCGAGCGACTCGTCGAGGGAGGTACCGAAGATGATGTTTGCCTCATCATCAGCGCGGGCCGTAATGTGATTGATCGCTTCGTTGACTTCGTGCAACGTCACCGTTGCCGAGGCGGCAACGTTGATCAACACGCCAGTAGCTCCCTGAATATCGACCTCCAGCAGTGGTGAAGCGATGGCGATTTCGGCGGCTGCAGTCGCGCGGTTCTCGCCGCTGGCGCGACCGATCCCCATCAGCGCTGAGCCAGCATCGCGCATGATTGAACGAACATCAGCAAAGTCAAGGTTGATGATGCCTGGCACGGTGATCACGTCGCTGACACCTTTGACCGCCTGCCTCAAGACATCGTCGGCGATGCGGAACGAATCTTCCATCGACGTTTGTCGGCTGACCACGCTGAGGAGTCGCTCATTTGGGATAACAATGAGGGTGTCAACATACTTCCGTAGTTCCGCAGCGGCGGCCTCTGCAACCGCTGCGCGACGCTTCCCCTCGAAGACGAATGGCTTCGTGACGATGCCGATGGTGAGGGCGCCGATCTCCTTCGCAATCTTCGCAACCACCGGGGCGGCACCTGAACCGGTTCCGCCACCCATGCCCGCAGTGACGAACACCAGATCTGAGCCCTCTAGGGCGGCTCGCAGGTTCTCGATATCCTCCTGTGCGGCTCTCTCGCCGACCGCCGAATCTCCGCCCGCACCGAGGCCACGTGAGATTCCGTCACCAATGCGAATGCGTGTTGGGGCGTGCGACTTGACCAGCGCTTGTGCATCGGTGTTGACGGCGATGAACTCGACGCCGAGAAGCTCGGCACGGATCATGCGGTTGACGGCATTGGAACCTGCGCCACCGACCCCGACGACACGAATGAGCGCGAAATTCTCCGTCTGCGCTGCCATTGACTCCCTGCCCTCCGGACCTATGGCCCCGACTCCGCGTCGCCCGGGGCTAGCCCCGTTGAGACGACGCCCTCCCGTCGATCTGGCGAAGTGTAGCAGCGCCCTGCCGCCTCTTCGCCCGTGGTTGAATTACCCCCGAATGCGACCGAACAGTCCCTGAACTGCACCCACCAAACGGCCACCCAGTCCGGAAGCTGGCTCTTCGGCGATGCCCGCCTCGTCCAAGCCACGTGCAACCCACGAGAAGAGACCGAGCACGGCGGCGTGCGCCGGACCACGGAATTCATCAAGGATCCCCATCAGCGGTCCCGCAGGCGCCGCCACTCGGACAGGCGCCTTGAGGATCTCTCGTCCGAGGGCCTCGACCCCATCCAGCAGAGCTCCCCCGCCAGTGAGGACAACACCTGCGCTTGTCACCTCTGGGCCAGCGTTGGCAATCACGCCAGCGATAAGTTCAAAGATTTCGCTCATGCGCGGCTCAATGATGCGCGCGAGCTCAAGGCGACTGATCCGTCGACCCGCCGCCTCATCCGGAACGTTGTACTGCTCCGCCTCACTCGCCGTGCGCGGATCACATGTTCCATACGCAGTCTTCAACTCTTCTGCCGCGAGCAAGCTGGTCTTCAGTCCGATAGCGACATCTCGGGTGATGAACGCACCGCCGATCGGCAGCACGGCAGTGTAGACCACGGCGTTCTGATGGAAGATCGCGATATCACACGTCTCCGCCCCAATATCTACGAGCACCGTTCCGAGTTCTCGCTCAGTTTCGGTGAGAGTGAGCTCCGCAGCAGCGAGAGAGGCGGGTACGTAGTCGTCCACTGCGATCCCCGCGACCTGAACGCACTTCTCAAGGTTCTGCACCGCTGTACTACCTGCAGTAATGAGGTGAGCACGAGCCTCGAGACGGTACGCGATCATGCCGCGCGGCTGTTGGATCCCCTCTTGGCCATCAACGATGTAGGAGGATGGGAGCACATTGAGTAGCATCCGGGAGTTGGGCACCTCAATGGCTCGACAGACTTCTAGCACTCGATCCACATCGTCATCACGGATCTCGCGATCGGGATTCGCCACCGCGACCTGCCCGCTGGTGTTCTGCCCGAGAACGTGGTTGCCTGAGATGGTGATCGTCGCATGCTCAATGTGATAGCCGGAGAGTCGCTCAGCGGCATCAACGGCCGCGCGAATCGCCGCGCCCGTCTTTTCAATGTCGGTGACCACGCCCTTGCGCATCCCTTGGTTCGGATACGTCCCCTTACCAATGACGGTAATGGAGCCATTCTCCCCACCGATGTGCGCGATGGCGCAGGCGACCTTCGAGGTGCCGATATCTATCGCCGCGATCGTCGTATAGCGCTCTTCCACCATTTAGTTCACCCTCCACACTCTGCGCTCATCGTGCGCATCATACCCCTGCCTACCCCAACCCCACAGCCCTTCTGCACCATCACGGACTACCCGCAGGCACGGTGGGACTTGGCGTCAGATCTGTGGGCGATGGAGTTGGCGATGGAGTTGAAGAGGGAGACGGCGGCCGCACACCTTTATCGGTGTAGGTGCCCGCCTGGTCATCGGCAAGGATCACCCAACCGATGCGGGTCTCCCTGCCGGCAAGAAGGCTGCGCAAGAGTCGAACCTGCCCCGGGATCATGGATGTGGGGCGAATCGTGGCCGAATAGATCCCAAAGACAGCGACCCATGTAACCGTTGGGCTGTCGGCTGCGATCACGAAACCAAAGTCGCTGGTGAGCTTTAGGTTGATGCTGGTAGCGGCCGTGCCGAGATCCGCTGGGACGAGTGAGGCAAGGCGCGTGGCCACATCGAAGTCGATCGCGGAGAGACGCCCATCGGTCAGGAGTGGGCTTGCGGGGCGCTCATCAGTGACGAGCGGCGTCCCCGTCCACCGTGCCTCAGCGGCAGACGCCAAGTTCAGCGTGTCTAAGTCCCCAAGCAACTCGCCCGAATCTGAAATCCCGTAGACACGCTCGCCGATCTTCCAGCGAAGGAGCAGCGCCTTTTCGCGTACGCGGATCTGCAGGCCATCGGGGAGGCCAGCACTGATCCGGACCGACTCGACGAGCGGAAGCGATGCAACCGATCGCTCTGCCGCTCGCAGGTCAGCCCCCAAGAGACTGCTGCCCAGCGCGATGTTGGAGATCTCTACCACCGCGCTTGGGTCAAGCAGGTTCGTACCGCTTACATCAATGTGTCGAACCTGGGCAACGTTGGCCCGAGCGGCAAGAGGTGGCGCGAAGAGCGCGCTGATCAGGAGTGCGCCGACGGCGATGCTGTTAAGTCGCCCACCGCCGCTCGAGCTTCGTCGCGACTCTCGCCCTTGGCCTGGACCTGCAGGTTCCGCGGAGCGTTGGCCCGCTGCGCCACCAAGTGGCGTCACCCCGGCTCGCCGTCGACCGCCAGCGAGTCCCGGTCGCACGCCGAGTGGCGCCTCCCCTGGTCCAAACGGCCGCACCCCTGCACCAGGATGCCCTCCTCGTCGACGAGGTGTTGGGCGTAGGCCGTTCATGCGGCCCCGTTCCGAGCTGGGCGCGCAACCGCAGCCGCCACGAGTTCAAGGCAGAGATCGGCGAAGCTCCCCCCCTCGGCCACGACGAGCGCAGGGAAGAGCGAGATTGGCGTAAAGCCGGGAAATGTATTGACTTCGGAGAAGTACCAGCGTCCCGCCCGCTGACCGTGTCGTGCCATCAGGAAATCCATGCGCGAAAGGCCGCGACTTCCCGATGCGGTGAAAAGAAGTCGCGCAGTTGCACGAAGCTCCTCGGCCACATCGGCGGGAACGTCGCTCGACGTCGTGGTGCGGGAGAGGCCCGGTTGATACTTGGCCTCATAGTCATAAAACTCACGCCCCGGGAAGACCTCCCCTGGACCGTACGCCACAACGCTGCCATCAGCGCGCTCCAGAACTGCGACCTCAAGTTCTCTCGCACGCTCCAGGTACGGCTCGAGCATTGCACGATCGCCGAAGCGCAGCGCCTCCTCAACCGCATCGCTCCACTCTTGGGCCGAGTGCGCAATCTTCATTCCGATAGATGATCCGTGCGCAGCCGGCTTACCAATCAGCGCCCCCGACTCAGTCTGCTCATCGGCGAAGCGAGCAATGTCAACGAGGATCCGCGCGCGCTCCAGCTTCCACGCACTGGCGTCGACGACAAGCTCAGGAAGCGTTGGGATCCCCTGCTCTCGCGCCAATGCCTTGAACCGTGGCTTATCCATACCGAGTTGGGCGACGTCTGGGAGGTCGCCTACAAAGTTGAGTCCAACGCGTGCGGCGGCGGCGACCACGGTGCCATCTTCGTCTCCAGGACCGTGGAGCGCTGGGATCACGAGCATTGACGGGGCAGAGCGCGCTACGTCGGCGAGGTAATCAGCGAGCGGTACTGGCGGATGGTTGCGAAGTCCGGCGGCAGAAAGGCTGGTATAGAGCGCTGGTGCAACGTCGCCACGTCGATGTCCAACGGGGAGTTCGCGGACACTGCCGTCGCGCGCGATATGCGCCTGCGTCACCCGAAGACCAGCATCCAGCAGCGCTGCGGCAATCGCTGTCCCTGACACGACTGATACATCTGATTCGGCACTCTGCCCACCAAAGAGCAGCAAGACTGGCGGCAACGATCGTGGGTCCATTGAGACCGTCATCGTGCGAACTCTCCTATGAACGCGATCTCCGTTTCAAGGGCGATTCCGTTATGTGCCAGCACCGCATCTCGACACGCGTCATGGAGCGCCTTGATGTCAGCCGCCGTTGCCCCACCCCGATTAAGGATCCAGTTCGCGTGCATCGTCGAAACTTCGGCCCCACCGATGCGGAGCCCCTTCACTCCAGCCGCATCTAAGAGTGCCCCTGCACTCAACTGGTTGGGGGGATTGCGAAAGACGCTCCCCGCGCTTGGGACGCCGAGTGGCTGATGTTCGCGACGCCAGCGGCGGATCTCCTCAAGGCGCTCCTTGATCACGTCGGGGGCTCCCGCTCTGAGATACACCGTGGCTCCGAGAATGACCTCGCCTCGCCCCTCAGGGCGCTTAAAACGTGAGTCTCGATACCCAAACTGAGCCTCTGGCGCAGTGATCTCGCCCTCACTGCCGTCAGCGCGGAGCAACGTAATCGACTGGGTGATTCCCGCCATGTCACCACCGTGAGCTCCCGCGTTTGCCCAGATTGCGCCGCCAATGTTTCCTGGGATCGCCAGCGCAAACTCAAGGCCGGTCAGGCCTGCATCCGCAGCGATCGTCGAGGCCTTCGCCATCGGGATTCCAGAATCAAACGAGACCGTCCCCTGAACTGGATCAAGCTCATACCCAGCGCTACGATTCAACGCAACGATGCCGCGAAGGCCGTGATCGCCAACCACCACGTTGCTGCCCCGACCGAGAATGCGCAACGGCCAGCCTCGTGCTGCGGCCAGACGCACGATACCGCGGAGGGCAAAGCGGTCACGAATGGTCACCAATAGATCGGCGGGACCACCCACACGCATCGTTGTGTGCCCTGCGAGGGGCTCATTGCGCATGACTTTCAGACTGAGGCGCCGTTCGAGTTCGCGCGCAGCGACCTCTGCATCAGACCACGGCTGAACTCGCCCCAGGTCACTCACCGTTGGCCGCCCAAGTGAAGAAGCAACTCCGCTGTTGCCGTTGCCGCGTTTGGGCGCGCCAGGGTGGTCGCCGCCCGCGCGGCTACAGCGCGTTGCGCTGGAGTCGCATACTGAGCAATCTCCTGGATGAGACGCTCCGACGTGAGCTCTTCATCTCGAACCAGCGAAGCGGCGCCCGCCTCCGCGGCCGCCTCAGCGTTCGCTCGCTGGTGCCCCCCTGCAAAGGGATACGGCACGATGATGGCTGGCAGGCCTGCAGCAGCTGCTTCGGCGATCGTTGATGCGCCCGCGCGGCCGAGTAACAGATCTGCTGCGACTAAAGCCGCCTCCATCTCGCCGCCAGCGAGAAACGATACAGGTAGGTATCGATGGGCGAGATCGACTGGCAGCGCGGCGCGCCGGCGCTCTGCATCAGCGAGACCATCCATCACGACATGCAGGATGCTCCAATCTTTCAGCAAGGTTGGGAGTGCAGAGTCGAGAGCTGCCTCGAACCGGCGAACGCGTTGCGATCCTCCAAAGACGAGGAGGAGTTGATCCTCTTCGGAGAGCCCACGTGCGACGCGGGCGGTGTGCCGATCGACCGACAACTCACGCACAGGAGTGCCCGTTACCGTCGTAGACGCTCCCTGCCAAGGAGCGCGCTCGGTTGTTCGCTGCCATGCGACAGCGCGATGTGTGGCCAATGGCGCGACGAGCGTAGTTGATCGACCGGCCTGGACATTCCCCTCCCAGAGGAGGCTTGGCGTCCGCGTAATCCATGTCGCGATCAGCGTTGGAATTGCGATGAAGCCTCCCGTTGAAAAAACTACGTGTGGGCGAATGCGACGAATCATGCGTATCGCTTGTGGGATAGACCAGAGCAGGGCCGCTGCATCCCGAATGGTTGTGAGCAGGCCTGCGCCACTCGAGCGCAGGCTCGGTGCGGCGAGGAGCGTCAGCGGATAGCCAGCCTCTGGGACCAGACGCGACTCAACGCCGCGCGCTCCACCGAGCCAACTGATCTCAACGTCGGGATGCAGTTGGCGCATCGTACGAGCTACGGCGAATGCCGGGAAGAGATGTCCCCCCGTTCCGCCACCCGCGATTAACACGCGCATCGCTACCTCCTGCTGGTACGGGATCCATCGTTTCACGAGAGACTGAGAGAAGCAGCCCGATCGCCGACATCAGCACGATCAGCGCCGAACCGCCCTGTGACACGAGTGGGAGTGGAACCCCTGTTACGGGGAGGAGCGCCAATACCACCGCGATGTTTACAAACGCTTGGCTCGAAATCCAGACCACGATTCCCACAGCAAGGAGTGCGCCGTAGGTGTCTGGCGCACGCCGAGCTGTGCGGAGGCCCCGCAGGGCAATCGCTAAGAACGATGCGATGACGACAAGCATGCCGAGTAGTCCCGCCTCCTCGCCAATCACCGCGAAGATGTAGTCGTTCCAGGCATACGGAATGCTGATACCCCCGATCTGCTGCGATGAGCCGAACCCAGAACCGAGCGGGCCGCCCACCGCCATCGCAATGAGGCCCTGCAACGTTTGATAGGTGGAGCCCGTAGGATCGGAGAAGGGGTCACTGAAGCCTCCAAGGCGTGCCGCTTGGTACCCATTGACGAACATGAGGGCGACGGCAGCTCCGGCAACCCCAAGTCCTGGTGCCAACAACCGTCGGAAGGGCACACCTGCGACAAAGAGCATCGCAAAGCCAATCAGACCAAGGATCGTCGCAGTCCCGAGATCCGGCTCAACGAGCACGAGCCCAACGCACAGCGTAATCGCCAACAACGGTGTGACAATCGACGCGAAGGATCGCCCCGCCTCGTGGCCGCGCCGCGCAAGGAGATCGGCAAGGAAGAGGATGAGTGAAAACTTGGCGGCCTCTGCAGCGTGGAGGCTTATCGGACCGATGGAGAGCGAGCGTCGCAGTCCTGACTCTGTTGGAACTCCGGGGATCAACACGACCAACAACAGCGCAATCGCAACGAGCATGGCAAGGGGGGCCAATGGGCGCCAGCGCCGATAATCAGCCGCCGAAAGGATATACATCCCTCCAGCCCCAATGACGGCGTAGAAGAACTGTTTCACGCCGGATCCATACGGATCATTGCTGGTGAGCAGGCTATTCATCGCCGAGGAAGAGAAGACCATCAGCACTCCGAGGCCAACGAGGACGACGGCCGGATAGAGGATCACCTTGTCCTCTCCCGGGCGCTTTATGCGTAGCGCGCTTGCGATGCGCTGTCGCGTTGAGGAGGTGCCTCGTGGCGTTCCTCCATGCATCGGCCGCGCCCCTGGCGTCCGCATTGAACCCTGTTGTCGCACGAGTCGGCTCATTGTGAGACTCCTGACTGCGCCAGGACCGCGGTTCGGAATGCATCGCCACGTGCTCCAAAGGGGTTATTGTACATGTCAAAACTTGAGCCGATTGGGCTCAGAAGCACGGTTGCGCGAATCCCCGAACCCTTCGGCACGCCGATCGCCTGCGCAACCCTGGTGCTGACAACGACGGCATCTTCGACGCTCTTGGCACGCTCAATCTGTTTGACGCCCGCCGCTCGGAACAGGCGCTCCAATTCGTCTGCCATCTCCCCCATCACCACGGCGGCGTCGCAGCGCTCCGAGATAATCGGTACAAGATCCGAAAGGTCAAGGCCCTTGTTGCGACCACCTGCAATGAGAACGAGTGGCTTGGGAAATGCGCGAACCGCCGCCGCAACCGCATCTGGCTGCGTTGCCTGGGAATCGTCGATGTAGCGGATGCCGTCAATCAGCGCCACAGTCTCAAGACGGTGTGGGATCCCCGTGAACGAGCTCACAGCACTTCGAATCGCGTCTGGAGCAACACCAGCAATGAGGGCGACGCTCACCGCTGCAAGAACATTGCTCATACTGTGGCTGCCGGGAAGGGCAACCTCTCCAACAGGGAGGATACGGCCGTTCGGCCCCGTGGCGGCAACGCCCCCGCCAAATCGCGCTGCGCGTAGAACTCCCGCGGCAACAATCCATCCGTCAACGATGCCAACTCCCCCCGGAACGGGCGCACTGAGTCGATAGCCAACGGTTTCAACACGGCCAATGCCCGCATAGGCTGCGACCACCGGATCATCAAGATTGACGACCATGGTGCCATCATCCGCAATGCGATCAGCAAGTAGTCGCTTGACGCTTCGATACGCCCCGACACTTCCATGACGATCGATGTGGTCTGCCGTGACATTCGTGAAGAGTCCGACATCGACACTGGAGTGCAGAGATGGGAGTTGTAGCTCTGACAACTCAATGACCACTCGCGTATCGGCTGGTAGCGCAGCTGCGCGACCAATGAGCGGTTTGCCATTGTTGCCACCAAGTTCAACTGGGTGGGAGTGATCGCGACTCAGGATGGCAGCGATCAAGTTACATGTCGTGCTCTTCCCCTTCGTGCCGGTCACACCGACACGCCACCGCTCTCCGAGCAGCCTCAACGCCCACTCTGGCTCACTGATCAAAATGGGGCCGCGACGGCGTGCATCTCCCGTGAGCGGGATTGCGCCGGCCGCAAAGCCACGCAGCTCGCGCTCAATCTCAGGCCGCACCGTCGGGAACCCAAGGGTCACCGCAGGACTATGCACAACGAGATCGGCCGCAGCGAGAAGTGGGGCGAGATTGTCTGCACGCCCGAACGATGTTCTGATTGCGCCCCCAGCAAACGCCTCGGCAGCCCCGACCACGCGATCCATTGAGTCCGTGTCATGAACGGTCACCGTGGCCCCGGCGGCGGCGGCGTAAGCGGCGGTGGCCTGGCCCGTACGGCCGCCACCAAGGATCAGAACGTTGCGTCCTCTCAGGCTCCCCGCCGCAATTGCGGGCGCCTCAAGATCGCCGAGGGTGAGCCCCTCCCCCATCACCCTTGGGCCCGCGTAATCAGGAAGGTGACGATGCCGAGGACGCCACCCATCGCGCCGATGATCCAGAACCGGAAGGTGATCTGGGTCTCCGCCCAGCCGAGTCGCTCGAAGTGATGGTGGATTGGTGTGAACAGGAAGATGCGCTTACCAGTCAGCTTCACGCTGGCGACCTGCAGGATCACTGAGCCGGTCTCGACGACGAAGATGATGCCGATCAGCGGCAGGAGGAGCACATGACCCGTCACCAACCCCGTCACGGCGAGGGCCGCACCAAAGCCTAGGGCTCCAGCGTCGCCAATGATGACGCTTGCTGGGTGAACATTGAACCAGAGAAATCCGACGAGTGCGCCGGCAATGAGCGCACAGACTATCGCAAGGTTGACCTGACCAGGTGCATTCAAGAGGGCGATGACCATGTAGCTGATCCATGCAAACGTCATGGTTCCACCCGACAGTCCGTCAAGTCCGTCTGTGAGATTGACACCGTTGCTCGTCGCCACAATCGCGACGACCGCCACCGCGATCCACAGCACGGGTGCGATCGGGACCTCGCCAACAAACGGTACGACTAGGGATGAGAAGGCGAAGTGTTGCTGCAAATAGATCGCGGAGATGATTGCCACTCCAGTCTGCCAGAGCAGCTTCTGGCGCGCAGAGATGCCATCACCCGTTCGCGCATTCAGCCAATCATCAAAGGCTCCCAAGAGGGTTACGCCAAGCAGTGCGAGAAGAACGGCATAGGTAGATGCGTCAACCGCATCCAGAGCGAGAGCCAGCACGATCACAATCGCCGTCAGCAAGAGTCCACCCATCGTGGGGGTTCCCTCTTTGACGATGTGCCACTCGGGACCAAACTCACGGCGAACACGCTTGCCGAATCCTGCCCATCGCAAGAGCCGGAGGTAGGCAGGCATCAGCACGAAGACAGAGATAAATGCAAAGACGAGTGCTTGGACGATTGCAATCATCGTGCCTCCTCGCTCCAGCGTGCTGCGAGCCCGCTAATCAACCGCTCTAACGCAACGAATCGCGAACCTTTGACCAGGATGGTGTCGCCAGGTGAAGCCATATCCCCAAGCAGTCCGACGGCCGCAGCGATATCCGCATCGTCGCCTCGCAGTCGCATGATCTTCTCGACTGGCATTCCGCCGGCGCGCGCACCTTCAGCAATTCCGTCGGCTTCGGCGCCAAAGACGATGAGTAGGTCAATGCCACACGTTGCCGCGGTCCGACCAACAGCGAGATGTGCCTCGCCGGCATAGGTTCCGAGCTCCCCCATCGCGCCGAGAGCGGCAAACCGTTTCGGTGAACAGGCGGCGAGGGTGGAAAGTGCTGCCGCCATACTTGATGGCGCAGCGTTGTAGCTATCGTCAATGACGCGAATCCCAGCCATCGTGTGCACCGTCGCGCGACCAGTCGGCAGTTCCACCGCTGAGAGCCGCTCTGCCGCCACGGCGGGTGAGACGCCGCAGAGGTCCGCCACCGCGATGGCGAGCGCCGCCGCCTTAGCGAATTGGCGTCCAAAGAGTGGTAGGTCGATCACGACATGCTCAGTTCGAATCTTTACCGTGACCTTGGTATGGGCTGACGCCTCATCCACGATGGCATCAACGATCTGCACGTCGGCGGTATCGGCAAATCCCGCCGAGATGCATCGAGCCGGAGTTCGCGCCGTCAATCGGGCAACGCGTGCGTCGTCCGCCGCAAGAACTGCCCACCCATCAGCAGGCAAGGCTGCGACGAGCTCGCCCTTTGCACGCTCGATCGCGTCCAGGTCTCCCGCTCGCTCAGCGTGCACGGCATCGATTGCCGTCACGACGCCGATCTTCGGATGCGTTAACTCGCAGAGACTCCGGATATCACCCTCTACGTACATGCCCATTTCAGCCACATATCGCAGGGTGCCATCGGGGAGATTTAGGAGGGAGAGGGGTAGACCGATCTCGTTATTGGCATTCCCCGGGGTAGAGGCGCAGTGTGAGGCGGCACCCCCAAGCGCTGCGGCGATGAGCTGTTTCGTTGTGGTCTTGCCCACGGAGCCCGTGACGCCAATCACCTCAAGGGTAAACCGACCTCGCCACTCGGAAGCCGCCCGAGCCAGCGCGTTGCGACCGTGGCTGACCGTGATCAGCGATGCGCCTACGCCTCGCACTGCTTCATGCAGATCAGCGACGGCCTGGCGCAGATCCGTGGTGGCGTCACCGCCTTCGACCACAATCGCGCTTGCACCAGCGCGAAGTGCCTCAATCGCGTGACGAAGGCCATGCGTGCGCTCGCCAGGTAGTGCGAGGAACATCTGCCCCGGCTGGACCAGACGAGAGTCGACGGCTGCACCGCGAATGGGCAGCCCGCCGTCAACCAGTACGGTTCCACCCACGATCTCGGCGAGGTCACCTCCCGATTGTGCGAGCACTCCGCCGACCGTGCCTGGCGCCGCTGAGAGGGCCATCAGCCGCGCCGCCCGCTGCGAAATGTTGGGAGATCCCCACCCACCGCCG
>RGCW01000015.1 GCA_009919005.1 Candidatus Aquidulcis sp.
GCGAATGCGCTCGTCGTGGAAGGTGCGGTTGATGCGACGGCTATACGGCGTTGCTGCGTCAAGGCGAATCCCTGCGAGCCACGACATCGGTGCCAGCAGACTGAGTGGACTGAGCGACTGACGGAAGAACGTCTGATCAAGTTCGCGCCAGAGCTTCTCGCCGCGGCGCATGAAGGCGGGGATTCCTGCCGCATCGCGCGGATCAAGCGCGCCGAAACTCGCGGCAAGTTTGTCGAGATCGCTCGACGTCTCCAGCACGCTGCCATCTGCAAAGAAGGTTCGCGACGCCGGCTCAACCTTGAGCAAGGTCAGGTCGTCGCTGCGTTTGCCGCCAGCGGCGCTCCAGAGCTGATCGAAGAGTTCAGGGAGGGTGAAGATCGTTGGGCCTGTATCCCAACGGTAGTCGCCGATCTCACGGCGACCCATCTTGCCGCCAGGCCGCGTTCCGCGTTCAACGACCGTGACGTGCACGCCCTCGGCGGCGAGGCGAATGGCGGTCGCAAGTCCGGCGAGTCCGGCGCCAACAACAACGACGCGCTTGATCGTGCCGCTCATCGGCGCTGCAGAACGGCGCGGCCGACGGAGACGCCGAGTGCGATCGCCGTGCCGACCATCGCCACGATTCCGGCGGGGATCGCCGCTTCAACGCCGACATTCAGAAGCATCAGCATGGTGATCGAGGCGCCGAGGGTCACATTCGCGAGCAAGAAGAGGCGATAGAGTCGCCGACCGGCGTCGCCGCTGGCATCGCGCCCAATGACGCAGAGAGCGAGGTAGGGGAGTGCGAGGAGTGCGGCCGCCGGAGTTCCGGAGAGCGTCGCTACACCTGCACCGAACAGGGTGAACCATGTAGCGGCGAAGAGGGCGGTAGCGCGGCGACCCAACAGCACCGCGATGGTGCGAACATCTGCCGCGGCATCCTCATCGCGATCGGTGATCGTCGTTAACGCATGAGCGCCGATCCCCCACGCGGCGAAGACGAGGACGGGTGCATCGATCAGGTTGGTGCTCCCAGCTGCGTGGAGTCCGACCTGTAGTGGGATTGCATACAACACGTTCGTAAGTGAATCCAGGACTGGACGACCCTTCAGTCGCGTTGGCGGAGCGTTGTACCCCGCCGAAAGGATCAGCAGCACCAGAAGCGAGAGGATCGTGAGTGGCGGATAGATGGCAGCGACAAAGATCAGGAACGGGGCGACCAGAAGGGTGCTGAGGATCGCGTGGCGAGCCAGCAGTGGCTTCGGCGTGAGAGCGCCCTCGACGCCACCCTTGCGGGGATTGCGGGCGTCGGTTTCAAAGTCAAAATAGTCATTCGGCGCGTGCAGGAAGTAGTTGTATGGAAAGAGAAAGAAGGCAAACAGCACGACGTCGCTCGCAACGAGCTGACCGCGCAACCCAATCGCACCCCAAAGGAGTGGCATTGAGGTGTTCAGCCAAAGGAGTGGTCGCGAGATCTCAATCGCCTTCAACAGATTCCGCACGGAGGCCCCTTTCTTTGCGCCTCATCGTAGGGGAGGCGGCTACACTTAGTCTCTATGTCTGTCATCGCCCCGCATGTCACCCTACGCAGCGCAGAACCAGCTCTCATCGCGTTGCCGTGGGCGAAGCCGCTCCGCGAATGGGTCGCCCCCGAGGTTGAGTTGGTTCCCCTTGAGGTTGGACCCTCCCGCCACCTGGTGCGATTCGTGCGCGTGGCCGGTCGACTGCTTGCAGTCAAAGAGCTCCCGTCACCCCTCGTTGAACGAGAGTTCGCCATCCTGCGCCGGCTTGAATCTGCGGGGATGCCTGCGGTCATCCCGATCGGCGCAGTGGATCGAGGTGACGGTGAAGGGTTCATCGTCACCGACTACCTACGCGGCAGCATTCAGTATCGTCGGCTGCTCAGCACCCCGGGAGCGGCGAGTTCTGGTCAGTTCTCTGGTCGACTGCTGGATGCCCTCGCGGTGTTGCTGGTTGACCTTCATCGCCACGGGGTCTGGTGGGGGGATGGCTCACTTGCCAACGCGTTGCTCAAACGAGATGGGAATCGGTTGCAGGCCTACCTCGTTGACGCGGAGACCGCGGAGTACCAAGAGCAGCTCAGCGAGGGCCAGCGCCGGCACGACCTTGAGATCCTCGTCGAGAACGTTGCCTTCGGTCTCGCCGACGCCGCGGCAGCCCTAGGCGGAAGTGAGGTCGATACCGACGCGGCGGTCCGCGCCTCCTCAGCGTTGCGTGAACGGTACGTCGCGCTGTGGGAGCAGCTGCACCGGCCTTTCGTCGCACGGGCGAGCGACCGCCGCGCCGTTGCCGCGCGGATCCGTGACCTGAACGCACTCGGGTTTGCCGTTGAGGAGATGAGCCTTGATGTCACGAGCGGCGAGGGGATGCGCGTATCGCTCGCCATCGCCTCGCGCCGATTCCATGCCGAGCAGTTGCTGCGCCTTACTGGCGTTGATGCCCTAGAGGGACAGGCGCAACTTTTGCTGAATGATCTGCACGAGTACGGAATCTGGCTTCAAGTCCAGGGCGAAGAACACCTTGCGCTGACGCTGGTGGCCGCCCGCTGGCGAGCTGAGGTGCTGGAGCCAACGCTGCTGCGCTTGCGGCCGCATCTGGCTCCAGGCCGTGATGTACTTCAGGCGTACTGCGATGCACTGGAGCATAAGTGGATCCTCTCCGAGCGAGCCGGTGCTGACGTCGGGTTAGACACGGCGCTGACCGACTACATCGCCCGTGGCGTGCCGGCCCCAGAGAGCACGCGTGTCGGCGCGGAGAGCCACGATGCCGTATCTGCGGAGGATGCACTCGTCTCAGCTGCAGTGTCGGCGGCTGACCAGGATGCATCGCGATGACACGTCGACGTACCCCCCACGAGGTCCTCGGGGTCGCGATCGGCGCAACTGCCGAGGAGATTCGTGCCGCGCGCCGATTACGTGCCCGCGAACATCACCCTGACCGATTCACGCAAGATTCCACGAGTGCCGCGCGCGCGACGAGAGAGATGGCGCTGATCAACGCTGCCGCCGAGGCGCTCCTTGCTGAAGTATGGGCGGCAAGCGTTGCGCCCAGCGTTGAGCCGCGAGCGAAGGGCGGGCATAAGCCGGCGCGTCCAGTGACAGGTAGCGTTGTGGTTGATGCCGCGCCTGCGGCAAATGCGCGAACGAGTCGACCGACGCCGATCAACTGGCGCCCAGAGCAGCCGTGGACCCCTCGCGCGCCACGCACACCGGTTGCTCCACTCCCTGGATCGCCCGCTGGCCCAGTTGAGCGCCGATTCGCACCCCTCTCGCCCGACGATCGTCGGCCGTCGCTACGCGAAGCCTCTGCAACGATCTTTACCTTTGGGCGATACGAGGGATTGTCGGTTGGCGAGGTCGGGGCTCGCGATCCTGGATATTTGGTCTGGTGTGCCGATAACGTGCGCCGTGACCAAGACCTGGTGCGTGCGGCGCATGTGGTCCTAGACGACCTTGAGGAGCGTGGCGCGACGCATCCACCACGAGGGAGCACACGACGACCGATCGCTCACCTCTTCGATCCAAACAGAGAGCTGGAGTAAGCGTCATGATGCTGGGTATGCGACCCACACTTGCCGCACTGCTCCTCACCGTCGTGGTGGGGGCCTGTGCACCTACAGCGCCTCCAGATGGATCGCTCCCATGCAATGAGACGATTGACCAACAGCGCGCCGCAGGCTTTGACACCGTGCTCGAAGCGGCTCTACCGATCAGTCAGTGGGATGCGACCCCAGTGACCGTAGACTCAGGTCGAGAGTGCTCACCGACGCGCCTCGGTCCGCTCTGGGGGGCGGGGATCCGTGAGCTGCGATCGGCGGGTGCCATCTTTGAGCTCCCTGACAAGACCGGGTACACCCTCGTGGTCTACAGCGCCGCCGGATTAACGCTAGAGAACCTCTCCTACGCCTTTGAACGTGGTGCACGAGGCGGTCGCAAGACCCAGGGCCTGACGATTGTGGAGAAGAGCGTTGGCGGGTGGCCCGGCACGCAGTTCACCCTGATCAACGGTGATCACCGCCAGGTGATCACCCTCTTTGATGCTGGAGAACCTGATCGCGTCCGCGCACTACTCGCCTCAGACATCTCAAACGCGCTTATCGCCGACCGCCTTGCCGCGTACGCTGCGGCACTGGCCACGCCGTAAAAGTTACGCGAGCTCTTTAAGCGCGAACCGCGACTCCAACTGCTCGGCCGTCTGGAATCCAACGGCGCCGACAGGCTGAGCACCCGCTCCCTTGAAGTAGGCGATGGTAGGAATCGACATGATGTTGAACGCCTGCTGCAGCGCAGGATTCTCGTCAACGTTCACCTTCACGATGTCAACCTTTCCGTCGTATTGCGCCGCTAGCTTCTCTAGTTCAGGGGCAACAAGTTTGCAGGGGCCACACCAGGGCGCCCAAAAGTCGACGATCACGGGACGCGTTGCCTCCATGACATCTTTCTGAAATGCTGCATCACTGGTGTGCTTGATCTCCGCCATGGTTCCCCCTGCACTCGTTTTATGGCGAAACGGTCCCTTCGCCTTCTCCCCCATCATAGCGAGGGGCGATCACCTCACTCCAGATCGCGGGCGTGCAGATCCTGCTCGGAGAGGCCAAGGTAGTGCCCGATCTCATGCACGAGCGTCCGCCGCACCTCACGGCGCAGCGACTCGACATCGGGGAAGTCGGTTACGAGCGCTTCGGCGTAGATCGTGATCTCGGGGGGTGGCTCTCCCAGACCCGGTTCCGTACCCTTTGGCAACCCAAGAAACTCTCCGTAGAGGTCTGCGCCAGTCTGCTGGCTCACGGTAATAAGGAGCTCCTGCGCGGCTGAGGCGAGGGGCTCGGGGAGGGCATGCAGCGCCTCTTCGGTCAGCCGCTCAACGAGTTCCGCCTTCTCCTGCCGCTCCATGCTGAGATCCTACGTCGGGGCGGCTAGGATGACGGCATGCAGGTCAAGCGAGTCGCCACCCCCGCTGTAACGCCCGCCCCCGATGCCGAAGCGCGGATCGCTGAGGCGGCGGGTGAAATCGTGCGTGCGATCGGCGAGGATCCGGCGCGAGATGGCCTCATAGAAACGCCTGGTCGTGTCGCGCGCGCGCTTTTGGAGTTGACCAGCGGGTACGCACATGACCCGTTTGAGATCCTCGGCACAGTCTTCGAGGTGCCGGCTGGCGCACCTGCGGGTGATCTCGTGGTGGTTGAAGGGATCCCCTTCCATGCCCTTTGCGAACATCACCTGCTCCCCTTTCCTGGAGTGGCTACAGTCGCCTACGTTCCGAGCGGTCGCATCGTCGGCCTCTCCAAGATCCCGCGACTGGTTGACGCCTTCGCGCGACGACTACAGGTGCAAGAGCGGCTAACCGCACAGATCGCCGATGCCTTGAATGACGCCCTTGCCCCAGCTGGCGTCGGCGTTGTGGTGAGCGCCGAACATCTCTGCCTTGCGGCACGAGGCGCACGACAACCTGGTGTAGTGATGACGACAGAGGCGATGCGCGGCTCAATGCGCACCGACGCCGCGCTGCGCGACGCGGTTGGTCGCGCGCACGCTCGGAGCATTGAGCGCCGCGAGGGGTTGCATGGCTGAGCGGGCGACGCCGATTCGGGTGCTGATCGCCAAGCCGGGGCTCGATGGACATGATCGCGGTGCCAAGGTGTTAGCTCGTGGCCTGCGAGATGAGGGATTTGAGGTCATCTATACCGGACTGCGTCGAACCGTCGACGCGATCGTGTCCGCTGCCGTAGAAGAGGATGTTGATGTGGTGGGATGCTCCATCCTCTCCGGTGCGCACGCAACCCTTCTGCCAAAAGTCGTCGTCGGCCTTCGCGATGCTGGAGCGAGTGACGTGATTGTCGTTGCGGGAGGCATCATCCCCGAGGCGGATCGACCCGCTCTCGAGGAGGCTGGCATCTCAGGGATCTTTGGCCCAGGGACCACGATCCCTGAGGTTGCTTCGTTCCTGCGCGCGCATGCCCGCCGACGTTAAACATTTCGCGGCTCGTCGCGAGCTCGCGCAGGCGATCAGCACAGTAGAGCGACCGGGGGCCGCGGCAAATCAACGCATCCAAGTCGCACTCGCCACCTCGGCTGCTGAGTCGCGGCACGCCTTAGTGGTTGGCATCACCGGCGCACCCGGGGCCGGAAAGAGTTCGCTGGCGGCGGTGCTCGCCGACGTGGCACGAAGTGCAGGTCGTCGCGTCGCGATCCTGGCGATTGACCCGAGTTCTCACGAGAGTGGCGGCGCGCTCCTTGGTGATCGAGTGCGGATTGACGAGCATCCGGACGACGAGGGACGGTTCACTCGCTCCATTGCAACGCGCGGCAGCGGTCACTCGCTCGCCTATGTCACCGCGGCAGCGACGATCCTCGTTGAGGCGGCGGGATTTGACCTGATCTTGGTTGAGACGGTGGGCGCCGGGCAGGCCGAGATTGGCATTGCGCGACTTGCCGATGTTGTGCTGGTCGTTGAGGGCCCCGAAAGTGGCGATGAGGTTCAAGCGATGAAGGCGGGGATCCTTGAGGTCGCCGACATCGTGGTCGTCAACAAATCGGATCGCCCGGGAGCTCAAGCAACATTTGATCGCCTTCGCACTGGCCTCGCGCTCGGGGCGGGAGCCCCTGAACTACTGTTGGTGTCGGCCAGTGCCAGCGCAGGCATCACTGAACTCTTGACGACGATTGATGAGGTTGGCTCGCGTCGCGGTATTCGCGGACGGATTCGTCGAGTTGAGGCGCACCTGATCGCCGCGGCGGAGGCGCACATGGATGCCCAGGTGCGCGAGGCGACAGCGAGTGGGGCCCTCACCACACGCGCCGAGCAGATCGTCGCGGGGAGCGCTCCGTTGGCGGGCGCTCTCAGCGACCTCTTCGGATTCAGCGAGGACTCCGATGCGTAGGCGGGTGGTGATCGGGGCGCTGGTGGGCCTCATCGTGTCTGCACTCAGTGGCCTCGGTGGTGCCGGTCTTCGTTTTGATGCAGAGATCCCGCCACCCCTCCTGATCGGCAGTGATGATCCATCGCTGCCGACGCTCAACCTCGTCGTGTTGGGTGACAGCTATGCATCAGCGGCGCTCCCCTTTGATCGTGGCACCCTGCAGGTCCTCGGTGCGCCAAGCGTCTGTGCACGAGGTCCCGCATGGCCTCGACTCCTGAAGCCAGCGAATATTCGTCTCTCGTTGACGCATGTCTCATGTAGCGGAGCGGTAGTCGCTGATCTGGTGGATCGCCGCATGCGTGCGGGGGAGCCACTGCAGGTTCAAGCGCTGACCGCCGATACCGACGTCGTCATGCTCGGCATTGGCGGGAACGATGCCGGGTTCTCGAGCGTCTTCGCAGCCTGTCGCTCCGAGGATGCTGCTGCATGTATCGCCGCCGGGCAGCGGATGAAACCCCAGGCTGCCGCGTTGAGTGGAACACTGGTCCGCCTCTACCGAACGATCCTTGCCAAGGCACCCAACGCGGTGGTGATCGTGGTGATGTACGCCGATTCGCTCCCTACGGCCGGCAGCCCCGACCTCGATGCATGCTCCGCCCTTCGCGCCCCAGGCGACAGCATCTCCGACGCCGACCTTGCCGTACTCAACGAGTGGGGGAGTGACATTGCCAATCGTGTTCGGGGTGCGGTCGCGGCGGTCGATGATCCGCGTCTCCGTGTGGCAGACCTTGCCGACGCCTTCCTCGGCCATCGCCTCTGTGATCCTGTGCCCTACCAGTGGGGGCGGGATGGCGAGATTCCGTTCCACCCGAATGCGGCGGGACATGCCGCCTTGGCCGCCCGACTCTCGGCGGTATTGGACACCCTTGTTACGGAAGGGGCCGTGGCGCGTCGGTAACGCCCTGGCAGTCTCCGCCCCGCTCCTCTATCCTTCCGCGTGGGCCGGTAGCTCAGCGGTAGAGCAAGTGACTCTTAATCACTAGGTCGTGGGTTCGAATCCCACCCGGCTTGACCCTGGAGGACGGAAGCGTATTCCCTGGCGTCTCGTGGGGGGCGCCCGTCGCCTCGGGCGGAGACCTTGTGATGAACACGAGTCAATCTGGATATCAGGAGATCTGCACAGATCCTAGTTACGCCGGACAGGTTGTGCTGATGACCTATCCACTCATCGGCAACTATGGTCGACTCGTCGCCGACGATCAGAGCACTCGGCCTTGGCTGCGCGGACTAGTCGTCGCACATGCAACCGCCGCGATTAGTGAAGACGCTGCGCAGCTCGCAGCGCTGCTCAGATCGCACAGCGTTCCAGCGATCGCAGGCGTTGAGACCCGCAGCCTGGCGCGGCGCTTGCGTGAAACCGGCGCACAACGCGCCCGCATTTCGGCTCCCTGGGAGAGCGACCCAGAGGCCGCGATCGCCGCAACGAGGCTGATCACGCCATGGGAGCACCAGGATTTCGTCGCGCAGGTTTCACCGACACGTGTTCAAACGTTTGGTGACGAGAGTCAGCCGCTGGTCGTCGTCGTCGACTTTGGCTTGAAGAGCAACATCGTCCGCGCCCTCCGCGCTCGAGGGCTACGAGTGCGCGTGCACCCGCATAACACCGCGCTCTCAGACCTTCTGCACGGTGAACCAGTTGGCGTCGTACTCTCGCCCGGTCCAGGTGACCCGGCGCGCCTCACCGCACCAGTAGCCCTAGCGCGCGACATCATCACTTCGGGGATACCGCTTCTCGGCATCTGCCTGGGACATCAGATCGTGGCGCGCGCGGCCGGCGCCGACACTCGACGGTTGGCATTTGGGCATCACGGGGCAAATCATCCCGTTCGTGATCTGCCGACTGGACGCGTCTATGTCACCGCGCAAAACCACGAGGTCGAAGTCATCGGGGGCACCCTGCCAGAGAGCTCAGGATTTGAGGTGAGCCAGGTCAATCTTAATGACGGATCGGTTGAGGGCCTGCGACACCGTGAACTGCCAATAGAAACGGTCCAGTATCACCCCGAGGGATCACCTGGTCCGCTCGATGCCACACCTGTATTTGATCGCTTCCTCCGTGCGATTGATGAGCGTTCACGATGAGTGACAAGCCTGCAAGCGTTCTGATCATCGGTTCGGGTCCGGTGGTAATCGGCCAGGCCGCAGAGTTTGATTACGCCGGCACACAGGCCTGTCGTGCGCTTCGAGCGGAGGGGATTCGAACGATTCTCGTAAACTCCAATCCCGCTACGATCATGACCGACCCGTCAGTAGCCGACGTTGTATATCTGGAGCCGCTGACGGTTGAGGTGATCGAGCGAATCATCGCCCATGAGAAACCTGAGGGACTCCTGGCTGGCCTCGGTGGGCAAACGGCGCTCAACATGGCGGTAGCCCTTGAGGCTGCCGGAGTATTTGAGCGATACCCCATTCGGCTGCTCGGCACACCACTCGCCGCGATCAAGATGGCCGAAGACCGCGAACTCTTCCGTGCGATGTGCGACCGAATCGGTCAACCGACCGCGCCCAGCGCCATGGTCCAGGGGGAGAGCGATGCGGAGCGTGAAGGGGCCGCTGCGATCGCGCTTCAACAGATTGGGCTCCCCGCGATCATCCGCCCCGCCTTTACGCTTGGCGGCACGGGTGGCGGCATCGTGGCAACCGAGGGGGAGTACTGGGAGCGGGTGCGTAGCGGTCTTCGCGCGAGCCCGATTCGCCAGGTCATGATCGAGCGCTGCCTCGTCGGGTGGCAGGAGATTGAGTACGAGGTAATGCGCGACGCTGAGGACACCTGCATCGCCGTCTGCTCCATGGAGAACGTTGATCCGCTTGGGGTCCATACGGGTGACAGCATCGTGGTAGCCCCCGTTCAGACGCTTCCCGACCCAGTGCATCAGCGGCTGCGCACCGCGTCACTCGACATCATTCGGGCGCTCGGGGTGGAGGGGGGCTGCAATGTGCAACTGGCGCTCTCTCCTGATTACTCCGAGTATGTGGTCATCGAAGTGAACCCGCGCGTGAGCCGAAGTTCCGCACTCGCGAGCAAGGCAACGGGCTACCCGATCGCCCGAGTTGCGGCACAGATTGCAATCGGTCGCAGGTTGCGCGAGATCCCAAATGCGGTGACGCGCACCACGGTTGCTGCCTTTGAGCCGGCACTTGATTACATCGTGGTGAAGCTGCCGCGCTTCCCATTTGACAAGTTCCCCGGCGCCGACCGCCTTCTCGGAAGTCAGATGAAGGCGACCGGCGAGGTGATGGCAATCGATCGCACCTTCGGCGCCGCCCTCAACAAGGCCCTGCGCTCGATGGAGCAGTCGGGGAGTGGCCCAACAGCAGAGGAGGCGGGATGGGACTCGGAGTTGGCAACCATCGCTGCCAACGGCGACGCCGCGTCGCTTCGACACTTCTTGCGACCATCGGACTCACGCCTCTGGCGACTCTTTGCCGCCATGCGTCGTGGCGTAACCGCCGACCAGATCCACCAAGCCACGGGGATTACGCGATGGTTCTTGGCCGAGTTCGCCCACCTCATCGCGATCGAACTACGCGTCCGCGAAGCCGGACAGACGCTGATTGGTCCCGATCCTGCCTCCGTCTCCCTGCTGGCGACCGCGAAGCGATCTGCCATTGGTGATAGGGACCTGTCGCTGATGAGTGGCGTTCCCGAGATGCGCATCGCACAGCGACGTTCGCAACTTGGCCTCACGCCGGGGTACGCCATGGTTGACACCTGCGCGGCTGAATTTGCCGCTGCAACGCCGTACTTCTACTCCACCTACGCCGCGGCAGGTTCACCACCAGAGGCGCCTTCAGTGCCACGGCAGGCGGCGATGGTGATCGGATCGGGTCCAGTGCGCATTGGGCAAGGGATTGAGTTCGACTACTGCGCTGTGCGGGCCGCCGAACGGCTGACCGAGCGTGGGTGGTCGGCGGTCATGGTGAATAGCAATCCCGAGACCGTCTCCACCGACTTTGATGCCTCGACGCGCCTCTACTTTGAGCCGCTGGATGCCGAATCAATCATGGAGATCGTTCGCGCCGAATCACCAGAGGGGGAGACGACGCTCCCCGCATTCGTGCAATTCGGCGGCCAGACGCCGCTCAATCTTGCCGCACCGCTCGCCGCCGCGGGCGTGCCACTTCTTGGCGCATCGCTTGAAGCGATCGATGAGACTGAGGATCGGGTGCGATTTGCCGCACTACTCGACCGACTCGGCATCTTGCAGCCTGAAGGCGGCCTGGCGCGTAGCGGCGAGGAGGCCATCGACCTTGTTGAACGAATCGGGTACCCAGTGATCGTTCGGCCCTCCTACGTCATCGGTGGGCTTGCGATTGACTTTGCATACTCGCGTCCAGATCTTGAGCGTCAGCTGGACCGCATCGGAGAGATCGGTGACCGTCGCCCCCTCCGCATCGATCGCTTTCTTGAGGGGATCGAGATAGATATTGACGCCATCACTGACGGCGAGACGGTAGTGATCCCTGGCCTCTTGGAACACGTGGAACTTGCCGGGGTCCACTCGGGCGACTCCATCGCCGTCTATCCACCGCAGCGACTCTCGCGAGAGAAGCAGGGTGAGCTCGCGGCGATATTCATGCGACTCGTGCGCGAGATCGGCGTGCGCGGACTCGTAAATGCACAGTTCATCGTTCGTGAGGAGGGGACCTACCTGATTGAAGTCAACCCACGCGCGAGTCGCACCGTGCCGTTCATGAGCAAGGTGACGGGGATCCCGATGGTGCCACTCGCGGTCGACGTGGCGCTCGGCGACACACTGGCAGCACACGGATACGTCTCGGGCATTGCCACGGAACCGAGCGGTGTGGCCGTGAAAGCGCCTGCCTTCAGTACCGCCAAACTACGCGGCGTTGATCCAACCTTGGGGCCTTTCATGCAATCCACGGGCGAGGTGATCGGGCTCGGTGCGAGCGCGGCCGAGGCACTTGGTAAGGCGTTGATCGCCGCGAACCTCTTGCCGCCGCCGCCGCGAGATCCTCAGCGAGTCGCGCTCCTCAGCGTTGCTGATCGAGATAAACACCTCCTGGAGCGCTTGGCTCGACCGCTCCTCGACGCCGGCTATGCGCTGGTCGCTACTCCAGGGACCCGTGCGGCGCTCGCCGCCATCGGCGTCCCTGCGGAGATGACGCAGCCGCTCGGTGATCCCAGAGCGGCTACGGGGGCGGGGATCGTTGATCTGATTCGCTCCGGTGCGGTGGCCCTCGTGGTCAATACGCCCTCCATGGCGACCGGAGCTCTCCGCGACGCCCTAGAGATTCGGCTTGCCGCCGTCGAATACGGAGTGCTCTGTTTAACGGCGATGGAGACCGCCGTTGCAGCTGCAGAGGCACTCTCCGTGCGCGCGGCCGCGTCCATGATGTCGCTGCACCCGATTAGCCCGCGGGGACTACGATAGAGCGATGGAACTGACCTACGCGCCAGGTGCATGCAATATTGGACCCGACGAGATTGCGCGTCGCCGAAAGGCTGCGGTGGCGGGCCTGATCGCGACCATTGCGCTTGGCGTGGCGCTCCTGTTGATCGGCTCAACGCCCGGCAGCACCGAACGACTACTCGTTGCACTCCCTCTGACCGGGGCCGCCATCGGCTGGATCCAAGCTCGTCGGCGCTTCTGCATGGCCTACGGTCTCGCGGGCACATTCAATCTTGGGAAGATCGGAGAGATGCAACGGGTGAGTGATGAGCGCGCGCTCGCCGCGGATCGCCGGACCGCCGTGATCATCGCCGCGCAAGGTCTTGCCCTTGGTCTCGTAGGAGCGCTCGCCTTCCTCGCACTGCCCCTCTCCATTCAGAGCTAGGATGACCACGCGGGCGGTGCCGCCGCCACTGCAGATCCGTGAGCATCGGCTCGCGAATGGACTGCGCCTCTTTCTCATCCTTGACCAGACTGCCCCAGTAGCGGCGGTCAATATTTGGTATCACGTTGGATCGAAAGATGAGCGCACGGGTCGCACGGGATTCGCGCACCTTTTTGAGCACCTCATGTTCCAAGGCTCAGAGAACGTGAGCAAGGCTGAACATCTCACCCTCGTTGAATCAATCGGTGGAGAGGGGAATGCCACCACGTGGCTTGACCGAACGAACTATTTTGCGACGGTTCCCGCCGAGTGGGTTGAACTGATCCTCTGGATGGAGGCGGATCGACTTGCCACCCTGTTGACTGCACTCGATCAAGCGAATCTAGATAACCAACGCGATGTCGTGAAAAACGAGAAGCGATCTAGCTACGACAACCAGCCGTATGGAGGTGCATACATCGAGCTCTTTGCTCTGGCGTATCCACAAGGGCACCCGTACCACCATCCGACGATCGGCTCCATGGAAGACCTTGACGCCGCATCGCTCGAGGACGTGCGCGAATTCTTCCGGACGTGGTATGCGCCGAACAACGCCGTTCTGACCGTTGTCGGTGACATCGATGGCGACGAGATCATCGCTGCAGTCGAGCGACACTTCGGAACGATTCCAGCTAACCAAGTCCTTCCAGCACACCCAGACCTCACGCTTGCCGCACCGCTCGGTGGCGAGATTCGCAAAACGATCTATGACAAGGTTCCTGAGGCGCGGGTGCACTTTGCCTTTCGGGCACCGGTGCTGAGTTCGCCGCTGATCCCTGCGATTGAGATCGCGATGCAGATCCTCGCTGGTGGCAAGGGGAGCCGTCTTTACCGTCGGCTCGTCCGCGACGAGCAGGTGGCGCAAGATATCAGCCTCTCCCTTCTCCCCTTTGTCGGTGGGGCGTCGCTGATCGTTGGTGCTGCTACGGTTCGCCCTGGCTCCGCCAATGCGGCGGTGGAGGCGGCGTTCCTCCAAGAGCTTGAGCGTCTCGCAGCTGATGGACCAACGCCTGCGGAACTCGAGCGAGCACAGGCCCTCACCGAATCCGAGGAGTTGTTGGTGCGATCCGATCCCGAAGAGTTAGCTGATGCGGTGGGCATGTACGCCACACTGCTCAACGATCCTGGGCGTATCAATCGTGATCTGGCCCTTGCCCTTGCGGTCACGGCGGATCAGGTACAAACGGCGGCACGCCTATTCGTCAAAGAGAATCGCATCGTGCTCTGGTACCTCCCCGAGGTGGGCACGTGAGCACGCGGGCGCAACGACCTGGACCGGGGGCCCCGCGCGATTGGCGATTCCCCCGAGCCGTGGAAGGTGCGACACGCGCTGGGATGCGGGTGATCATGCTCCCGATGCCGGCACGCCCGATGGCCTCCGTACAGTTGTTGTTCGGCGGCGGTGCGGCGGGGGAGCGCCCCGAGGAGTCTGGTCTCTCGGCACTACTCGCCCGCCTCCTCACCGAGGGGACCGATCGCTACTCCGCAGACGAACTGATTGAGGCGGGCGAGTTGCTCGGGGCAGCGATCGGTGCGGAGTCCGGGTGGGAGAGTCTGACGGTGGGGGCAGGCGCGCCCGTCTCACGGCTCGCTGGGGTGTTTGATCTAATGGCGGAGATTGCCCTGACGCCACGGATTCTTGAGGCAGACGTTGAGCGAGCGAAGGCGTTGCGACTGGCCGCCATCAAACAGGCTCACGCGAGCCCGCGGAGTCGCGCCGTCGATGCGTTGAACGCGTCGCTCTACGCTCCTGAGGCGGCGTATAGCCGTCCGTTCGCAGGTACGGCGACGGGGGTCGCTGGGATCTCTCGAGACCAACTGGTGAACCGACACCGAGAGATCCTACGCATCGGAGTGCCGACACTTGTGCTTGCCGGCGAGATTGATCCCGATGCAACGCTCGCACTGATTGAATCAAGCCGCCTCGGCGAGATCCGTGCAGGCGGCGCTGTCTGGGGTCGTGGTGAACCCGATCGTGCATCCGACCTGTCGCATCAGGCGGTCGCCGGCCCCGTTGTCCGTCTGCTCGATCGCCCGGGTTCCGTACAGTCCGAGATTCGTATCGGCCGAATTGGGCGCTCGAGATTGGAACCTAACCACCATGCCGCGCTGGTCTACGCGGAGATCATCGGCGGCCTCTTCGGATCGCGACTGAATCGTGTCTTGCGCGAAGAGCGGGGCTATACGTATGGCGCTGGCGCGCGATTTGACCTGCGACGCGGTCGTGGGCCATTCATGGCTGGCGCCGCTGTTGAAACTGGTGTGACTGCGCCCGCGCTTGCCGAGGCGCGCCGTCAGCTTGCGACGATGCGCGATCTTCCGCCAACCGACGAAGAGTTAACCGAGGCGCGTGACTACCTGTGCGGAACATTCCCACTTCGTTTTGGAACCGCAACTCCTGTTGCGAGTATGGCAGCGGGGCTCGCGGTGCTTGGACTATCGCCAAGCGAGCCGGATTACTTCCGAGAGCGCGTCGCGGCGGTCGATCGTATTGCCATTGCGCAGATCGCCGACGAGTTGGCAACCAGCTCGGAGAAGATCGTGATCGTCGGCGACGCGGCGACCATCACCCCACCGCTTGAGGCTGAAGGATTTGTCGTGCAGGTTGAGTCCGACACCACATCCCCATCATGATCGTGGTGGTCGGGACCCTCTCGGCACGCCTGGAGGGTCAGCAGGTTCGATCAGATAGCTTCTCAGTTACGGTGGCAGGTGCCCTCGCTGCTGCGGGCGAAGCTGTTGAGCTCGTGAGCAAGGTTGGCGCTGACGACGCTGGAGAGGCGCTTATCGCTCAACTCGCAGCCTCGAGGATCGGACACGTTGCGCTCATACGCGATGCAGCCAGGGCCACTACTCGGGACGGGGGCGCCGCACTCGACATGGATGCCGCCGATCTGCAGTTGGCGCTGCGTTACCTCACGCAGTTTGACGCGGTACTCCTCGTTGATCCCGAAGATGACGTCGTGGTGGCTACGGTGCTTGACGCATGTAACTACGCCGGTGCTCGCCTCGTGGTCACGAGGCCCGTTGGTTCGGTTCGTGCCGAGGTGCCGGTGGGCGAGTATCGCCAAGGCCCACCCCCGCTAGAGGTCGAACGTCCCGCTGGTGATCCTGCGGCGACCGTCGCCCTGCTCGTCGCCCTCCTCGTACCCGATCGCGAGCCTTCGGCCGCCGACTAGCACATCGCGTACGCTTGAGCCGATGAGTGACGTGGAGCGGCAAGTAACTGAAGGGTCCGATCTGCTGAGCCACTTCGAGCTCGGTGTAGCCGCCCTTGATCGCGGCGACGCCGAAGGGGCCGCACATGCCTTTGCTGCCGCGGTTGCTGCCGCGACGCCGAGTGATGACCGCCTCCTCGCCGAGCGGGCCGCGTACGGCGCGGCTGAGGCGCTATTGCGGTTGGAGCGCGACGACGAGGCGGCTGAGTACCTTGCTATCGCGGCGAACTCAGCGGATCGAGATCTGCGATTCCTCGCGCTTCGGCGTCGCGCCGTGGAAGAGGTTCGGCGTGGCGATCTCGCCGCGGCCCTTGCAACCTACCAAGAGGCTGAGGGGATCGCACCAGATCGTTCCGCCAGCGCCGAGATCGCCTCGCGGATCGGCTGGCTGACCAAGGAGACGGGAGGCTCCACACTGCGCGCGCGGGCCGCGTTCCGTCGCGCGCGTGGCGTATCGGCGAGTGCCTGGGTCCCCCGAGCGCTGCTCGCCGTCACGATCGCACTTTCGGTCATCACCAAGCTCGACCCAGCCCTTGCCGAGCTCTTTGCCCTGATCAAGATTGCACCCGACGGGGCTGATTACCTCACAGGCAGCCCGTGGCGTCTCGTGACCGCCGCGTTTGTGCATGGTGGGATTGACCCCGGATGGCAATCGTGGGCCTTCCATCTCGGCTTCAATGCGATCGCTCTCGATATTGCCGCGCAACTTGTGCACCGCCTATACGGAGCGAAACGACTCGTTGGCTGGTACCTCCTTGGCGTTGCGGGTGCGTCGCTTGCCAGTGCGATTTGGCTCCCTTACGGGTATTCGGTCGGTGCATCAGGTGGCGTCTTTGCCCTCTTCGGCATCGCGGTGGGTGCGGAGTGGGCGCACCGACCTTTGGTCGAGCGAGGGATGCGTGAAGCGCTCCGTCGCGTCGGCGGGCTTCTCCTGCTCAACATCGTCCTAGGCCTCAGCGTTGGGTTCGTGGGAGGCGGCATTGATAACTCGGCGCACATTGGCGGACTCGTCACCGGACTCGTCTTCGGCCTGTTCGTTCGGCCGACACGAGCGGAGGCGATGCGCCGTCGGTGGTCGGCGGTCGTTACCAGCTGGCGCGGCGGCGATCTTCTGCTGAGCCTGGTACTCCTGATCGTGGTTGTGGTCGGCTATCTCAACTGGACCACCCTTGCGACGTTGCGGTTGATGCTGCCGATCTGATCGTGTTCGCGACGCTGCTCAACCCTCGATCCTTTGCCTCATCACTTGATGAGCAGATCCACCTAGTTCGCCAGCTCGGGGGGCCATTTCTCTCTGCCAGCGTGGTCGACCTTGTCGCTGCGCGCTCAGCGGGATTGCAGACAGGCCTATTGCTCCGCGATCAATCCGACGCATCGCTCGCCGATCAGGTGGCTCGTGGAGTTCAGGAGTCAGATGCAGAGATCGTGGCCATACATACACGGGCACTTGATACACCGATGGATGAGCGCGCATCAAATGTCGCCTCTCTGGTGCGTGCACTTCGCGCGGCAGAGGGGCGGCATCGAATGATCATCACACTCGGCGGCTCGCTTGCGGCCCAAGGGGCCAGTGCGTGGCGATCGTTGCCAATGGAGAGCCTCCTCTTTGACCCTATTGAGGATCCCGATGGTTGGCGTGCCGCCGCCACGCTCCCTGGAGAGTGCGGCGTAGTCCTCGCGCTGATCGGCGGGAGCGGCGTTGCGCCCGTGGCCCGCGAGGTACTGCTCTGGGGCTTGCGCTACGCCGCCTCGTTGGGTGGGCGAGGCGGAGTTCGGGTCGGCTTCACCGAGCGTCCAGGGCGTGGGTGGGGAGAAGACGAGTACGCGAGTCCCGCCGCAGGACACGCTGCCACATACGCTGCGTTGCGTGCGCTGTTGGACTTGACCGCAGCGGATCGCGAGACATTAGAGCGCGAACTTGACCCGCGCTCGATCAGTCCTGTGGCACGAATTGCACGTCGTGGTGACTCTCGGGAGACCCCGTGAGCGCAGAGGTGATCGTGCTGCCGAGCGGTCCGCTTCGCACCAACGTGGTCTTGGTTGGCGATCCGGAGCGCCGCGAGGCGATCGCCATTGATCCCGCAATACCATCACTTGCCACGCTGGCCGCAGCAGCTAAAGAGCAGCACTGGCGCATCGTCCTCGCCGTGGTGACGCACGGACACTGGGATCACATGGGTGAACTTGCAGCATTGTCCGATCATGTCCAACGACAGGAGCACCGAGACCTCGCTATCGGGGTTCATCCTCTCGACTGGGATCGCTTGCTGCACCCACAGCCGATCGCCGCCCCCTTCCCAATCCCCGAGGTCCTTCCGACGGTGGCGCTTCAGGAGGGGGAGACGATCCGCGCGGGGCTCGTCGCTCTTCGGGTTCTTCACACTCCGGGCCACACCGAGGGGTCTGTCTCATTTCATGATCGGGCTGCGGGAATCCTCTTTAGCGGGGACACCCTCTTTCGCGGTGCCCGAGGACGAACGGATCTTCCTGGGGGCGACGAGCGTGCAATGGTGGAGTCACTTCAACGTCTTGCCACCCTTGACCCCGCGACGCGTGTGATCCCGGGGCACGGTGCGGAGACAACGATTGGTGCCGAGTTGGCCTGGATCCAACGTGATGTTCGGCGTGGTAGTGGTTCCTAACGGACTGTGATGACACACGAGAGCGCGCTCATTCGCGACCTTGTTGACCACGGTGTGCTGGATGCGCCAATTGCAGCGCATCTATCTCTCTTGCTTGACGCTGGCCTGCCACTGACAATCCTTGCGCCCGAGTCGAGCCAGAGTCAGCGCGTGGCTGAGGCATTCGCCGCCTCGCTGCGCGCCAGCCAGTCGGGCTTCCCGCGCAGTGAACTTCACGTAGAGAGCGATCACCACTTTGAGTGGCTGGCCGATCCGGTCGGCATCGGCTGCATGGATCCAGCTGCCGGCACCGCCCCTCGTGGGGCTCGAACGATGCTGTTGCGGGTATCACACCTTCTCAGCGGTCTTGAGCCGTTGACGGCGCGCATCGCCCTTCGATCTCTCGCTCGTGGCTACCAGGCAATCATCGAGGCTCAGGCCCCAGACCTTCTCACCCTCCTTGAGACACTTCGTACGTCGCCCTTTCGGATTCCGGAAGATGACCTACAACAGTTGGGTCTGGTTATCTGCCTTGACGAGCGGCGTCTCATCGCGGCACATCTCCTCCACCCGTCAGCGGGCACCACGCGACGACCGCCAACACTTTTGACCATATGGGATTCGGCGGCGAGTCGCTGGGATGACTTCACCTGGGCGGCACTACCAGTGTTCGCCGAGCGCAGTCGCATCAGTCAGGCGCAGTACGACGCGATCCATCGGTCGCGCGCGAGCCTCCTGAAGGCGGAGGCCAGTCGCTGAGCGATTCGTCTATTCTCACCAGGTGAACACCGTGGCAACCTCTCCCGCACATCTCCTGCAACTTCTCCGCCCGTACCTGGTGGTGGGAGACGGTGGGTTGATCTCGGTACAGGACCCAGCCGGCCTTCGTAGGGACGGCGCTGCACTGCTCGCCTGGACAGCCGCCTTCTCCACGGATCCTGCAACCACTCAATCGGCGCAATGGCTGACCCGAGCGTGCGCTGCGTCACTCGGCATCCACAGCGCAAGCATTGCGCCGCTCTACGCCGCGCGGGCGCGTGGCGCGTACGAGGGTCTCAGTGTTCCTGCGCTCAACCTTCGTGCGCAGGTCTTTGCCACTGCACGATTGGTGCTTGAGACAGCTCAAGCAATGCATGGGGCCGCGATTATCTTTGAACTTGCTCGATCAGAACAGACCTACACCTTCCAGCGACCCGCAGACTACGCAACGAGTGTTCTCGCTGGCGCGATGGCAGCTGGTTGGGTCGGGCCAGTTTTCATTCAAGGTGACCACTATCAGTTTGTTGCCAAAAAGTATGCAACTGACCCTGATGGCGTGACTGCCGAGATCGCGCGGGCCTGTGATCTCGCGGTCGAAGCAGGCTATCGCAACATTGACATTGATGCGTCAACGCTTGTCGACTTGAGCTATGCCGATGTCGGTGATCAGCAGGCTGAAAACGTGCGCCGGAGCGCGGAGATCGCCGCACATATCCGCGCCATTGAGCCCAACGGCATCTCAATCAGTATTGGTGGCGAGATCGGCGAGGTAGGAACCAACAACTCAACCGTTGAAGAACTCCGGGCGTATCTCGACGGATTTGACACGAGCTTCGCTCGCCTCGCGCCTGGGGCCCACGGGCTCAGTAAGGTTTCTGTCCAGACTGGAACGAGCCACGGCGGGATTCCTCTCCCCGGCGGCGGTGTTGCCGATGTGGCACTGGACTTTGATGTGCTGCAGCGCCTCGGTGAGCTCGCGCGCTCTCGCGGACTCGCTGGTGCGGTGCAGCACGGAGCGTCAACCCTTCCAGATGCCCTGTTCCATCGGTTCCCTGAAGTTGGTACCGCCGAAGTGCATCTCGCGACGGGCTTTCAGAACCTGCTTTTGGACCATCCATCGTTCCCAAGTGAGCTCCGTGCCGAGATGGTCTCGTGGCTTAAGGAGCATGCTGCGGATGAAGCGAAACCGAGTGATACCGAAGAGCAGTTCATCTATCGCACGCGGAAGAAGGCGCTCGGACCGTTCAAGCGACAGTTATGGGAGATCGCTCACACACCTGAGATCGTGCAGTCGCAGCGGGAACGGTTCCAGTTGCTGTTCAGTCAGCTCGGAGTAACAGGATCGCGGGCGTTGACCGATCAGCATCTCCCCGCCGTGCATGATCCGCTTCCTGCACCGCCAGCGGAACTGCTCGCAGCCCGCAACGCGGCCAACTAACCTCGAGCAACTCCAGCGGCGTCGAGTGACGCCGAGATTATCTCCAGCGCCTGGTCCACCTCGGCGGCCGTAGTCACCAGCGGTGGGATGATGCGAATGACCTGCGCGTACGCTCCCGCGGAGAGGAGGAGAAGGTGACGCTCTGCCGCCTCCGCAATCACTCGCTTGACAGTGTCGGGGTCGGGAACGCGCCCATCACCTTCGTCGGGCTTCACGAACTCGAGGGCGAGCATGAGACCGATGCCTCGAACATCTCCGATGGCTCGTCGACCAGCAGCGATCGCCCGAAGGCCGTCGAGCATTTGCGCACCGCGCGCTGCGGCGTTCGCCACGAGCTGCTCCTCCTCAAGCACGTCTAGGGTTGCGAGCGCAGCGGCACAGGCGACAACATTGCCACCGTACGTACCGCCATGTGTGCCCGGCGCCCAGCTAGCGAGAAGGTCGCGTTTCGCGATGATTCCAGAGAGCGGGAGACCCGATGCAATCCCTTTCGCCATGACCAGAATGTCCGGCTCCACTTGACTATGTTGTACGGCGAACATCTGACCAGTGCGACCAAATCCCGTCTGGACCTCATCCGCGATCAGCAAGATGCCGAGGTCACGTGTCAGTTGACGGAGGCGGGGGAGAAAGGTTGGCGGCGGGACGATGTAGCCGCCTTCGCCCAGAATCGGCTCGATGATCACGGCAGCAACATCTTCAGCACTGACCAGGGTCTGAAGCGTGAGGTTCCACTCCTCCTCCCATCGGCAGCTGCAGTTCGCACAGGATCCAGGTTTCCCTGGAGTCGTCGGATCTCGCGGTGCAACGGGGGCGCGATAGCAGTAGGGGTAGGCGGTGCTGTACACGGAACCTGGAAGCGGCTCAAAGTGCCCTCGGTAAACGTTTTTCGCGGTGGTCAGCGCCATGGTCTGTGCGGTTCGGCCGTGGTAGCCGCCTCGAAAGACGAGGATGTTGCGGCGCTTTGTCGCACGTCGCGCGAGCTTTACCGCCGCCTCAACCGCCTCGGCGCCAGAGTTGGACAAGAAGACGCCCCACGGACCTCCGGGCAAGATTTGGCTGAGTCGATCATGTAGCCGCAACCCCGGCTCGTGGTACACGATGTTCTGCTGGCCGTGTAGCAGTTTTCCGGCCTGCGCAGCGATCGCTGCTGCGACGCGAGGGTGCGCGTGGCCCGTGTTTGTTACGCCGATTCCAGAGGTGTAGTCGAGCCAGCGCGTCCCCGCGCGGTCAATCAACCAGGAGCCCTCGCCGCGTTCTACATCAACGTTTCCAGCTCGACCCCAGACGGGGGCGATCACATCGTGGCCCGGCAGTGGGCGGTTCGCGCGGTCGCTCATGACTTCAGCGTAGCGCGGCGTCGCTGTAGGAGGGCGCCGAGAGCTACCAGCGACACGGTCGCCATAAAGAAGAGTGTGGCAAAGGCGTTGACCTGTGGGGGGATCCCTTTCTGCACCTTGAGGTAGATGTATACGGGGAAGGTTTGGACCTGGCCCGCGTTGAACCGCGTGATCACGAAGTCATCGAGCGAGAGGCCAAAGGCAAGAATCGCACTCGCGGCGATCCCGGGGAGGATCAGCGGGAATGTGACACGCCAGAAGGTCTGCCACGGCGTTGCCCCGAGGTCCGCCGCAGCCTCCTCCAGGCGAAGGTCAAAGCCGGCAAGTCGTGCCTTCATCGTCACCACGACGTAGCTCACGTTGAACATCACGTGCGCAAGGATCAGCGTGATCTCACCCAGTGGGATCTGCAGGGTGACAAAGAGGGTGAGGAGCGAGGCCCCCAGCACGATCTCTGGGGTCGCGAGCGGCAGGAAGACGAAGAGGTCGAGCGCCTTTCGCAGTCGGAACCGGTATCGAACGAGAGCCATCGCCATGAGCGTGCCAATTGAAGTGGCGATCAGGGTGGAAACCAGGGCGATGCGCAACGAAGTCCCTACCGCTTTGACCAGTGTTGGGTCCTGGAAGAGGGTCAACCAGTTATCGAGCGTAAACGCAGCCCAAGAATAATTGGAGCGCCCAACAGGATCATTGAAGCTAAAGATCGCGATGGTGATGATCGGGAGCAAAAGGTAGAGCAGCGCTAGTGCAGCGTAGACCGCGAGCGCCCGTGAGACGATTGCACTTGCGAGACCAGAAAGTCGATGCATCAGATGGCCTTGGAGGTGAGTTCTTCAGTGCCCAGGATGCGTCCGTAAATTGTGACGCCGACCAAGATGAGGACCATCAACATGAAGCTGAGCGCGGCGGCAGTTGGATAGTCACGAACTACCAAGAACTGGCGCTGAATGACGTTGCCGATCATCGTCGTGCTCGGGTTGCCGAGTAGTTCGGCGTTGACGAAATCGCCGATCGCTGGGATGAAGGTCAAGAGGGATCCGGCAAAGATTCCCGGTGCAGCCAGGGGCAGGGTTACCTTGCGAAATGCCTCCCAACTTGACGCGTACAGATCTTGCGCAGCCTCGAGCAGGCGTCGGTCAATTTTCTCGAGCGAGACGTAGATCGGCAGGATCATGAACGGGACAAAGTTGTAGGCGATCCCCGCGACGACAGAGAAGGGGGTATCGAGAATGCGAGCCCCTGAGTCGACGATACCGATGGCTTTGAGTGGCCCAAGCACGATTGAGTCGTCTCCGAGGATGGTTCTCCAGCCAATCGTTCGCAATAAATACGAGGTGAAGAATGGTGCAACTACTAGGAAGAGCAGGATGCTGCGTGCGCGTCCCGACTTGAACGCGATGAAATAGGCCAACGGGAATGCAATAGCGAAGCAGAGCAGGGTAGCGGCAAGGCCGAACTCAATTGAGCGCAGATACTGCTCTTGGTACGTGGCAAGTGCATTTGGATAGTTGACCCAATTGCTCAGGCTGAAGGTGAA